>NZ_JBUDSQ010000053.1:0-19465 GCF_054921335.1 Desulfoplanes sp.
GGACCGCAGCAGACACCATGCGGGCCAATTCGAACTATGCCAGCAATGAATATTTCCTGCCCGTCATGGGCCTTATCTTTCTTCGTCACGCCTACACACTGGTCAAATAACCAGATCAAGGACCCATTCCCCCGACTTATAAACCGCGAGATACCACTATGAGCCTCGAAGGTCAGAACCGCGACAACAAATCACTCCGGGTCATTACCGGAAAAACCGCCGACTGGCAGGAGTTGGCCAAGGATTGTGTTTCCTTTGCCAATGCACAGGGCGGGCGTTTGTTCATCGGGATAGAAGATGGCGAGACCGAGCCTGATGCCGGTCAGCGTGTTCCAGCTGAGCTGATCGAAAAGGTTCGTGTTCGTATTGGTGAATTGACGGTCAACGTGGCTGTTGCAGTGCGGCTTTGCCGATCGAAAGTCACAGGGGGTCATCCAACCGATCCGTAGCCGATATCGCCTTTGCCTCGGGATTCGGTTCCATCCGCCAATGCAACGACGCATTCAGGGACATGTTCGGCAGAACCCCCACCCAAATCCGCAAACGATCCGGGTCGTCCAAAACCAGGGACAACACCACGCTTTTGCTGCGCTACTCCCCTCCTTTTGATTTCGAGCAACTGCTTGACTTCATGCACCCCAGGGCCGTGAAGAACGTTGAACTGGTCACGCGGGACAGCTACAGCCGCACCTTCCGTACGGTAGTGACGCGCGGTTACTTTACGGTGCGCGACAATCCCTCCGAATCCGCGTTGGAACTCTCCATTGTCTGCGACAACATCAAGTGCTTCATGGAAGTGCACAACCGCGTCCGGCGGATGTTCGACCTGGACACGGATTTCACGGCCATCAACGATCGTTTCGTCAATGACGAGTTGTTGTCCAGGGGGATGGAGAAGGGCCACGTCCCGAGGATGCCGGTGGCCTTCAATCCGTTCGAGGCCATGGTCCGTGCCATTGTCGGCCAGCAGATAACCGTCAAGGCCGCCACCACGATCGCCGGGCGTATTGCCAACACCGCGTCGATCAAGACGGCTGGAGGATTTCCTGACGGACTGGCTTATTTTTTTCAAATGCCGAGGAGCTCATGAACCTGAATCTCGAAGGCCTCGGTATGACCCACATCCGGCAAAGGACCTTGCGTACGGCAACACGGGCCGTCCTCGACAAGATCTTGTCTCTTTCGCCGGACCAGAGTTTCGAGTCCTTCCACGCATCCTTTGTTGCGCTCAAGGGTATAGGTGACTGGACGGCCAACTACGTGGGCATGCGAGGACTGGGCATGATTGACGTTTTCCCGGCCGGGGATCTCGGGATCATCAAGGCCATGACCCGGGGCGGAAAAAAACCGACCGTCCGGGACGTACGTACAAGAAGCGAAAGATGGCGTCCGTACAGGGCATACGCAACGTTGTGCCTATGGAACTCCATCAGGGAGGAGTGACGTGGAGTATTACACGAGGTTCGGGGCCCCCCTGTGCGGGATCATCCTGGTCGGCAACGAGGACGGGCTGACCAACCTGCACATGGATACGGGCGAGGGCAGACGTTCGTTCGTCATAGAGGACGCATGGATGCGCAATGACGAATTTTTCAGGGAGGCCAGGGAGCAGATTCTGGAATATTTCCAGGGCAAGCGGAGGGAGTTTTCCGTTCTCCTGAATCCGCAGGGGACGGTCTTTCAGAAGAAGGTCTGGCAGGCGCTTTGTGCCATCCCCTACGGCGAGGTGTGCAGCTATAAGGACATGGCTACTGCCATGGGCAACCCCGATGCGTCGCGGGCCGTGGGCATGGCCAATTCAAAAAACCCCATCCCGATCATCGTGCCCTGCCACCGGGTCATAGGCTCCAACGGCACGCTGACCGGCTTTGCCCACGGGGTCAGGGCCAAACAGAAATTGTTGGATCTGGAAAAATCACTCATCAGGGGATGATCCCCGAAGGAATCGTATGTACGCAGTCATATTCGAAGTATGGCCGACCGAGGAAGGCACGGCCGAATATCTTGAGATCGCCGCAAAGCTCAAATCGTTTCTGGCCGATCAGGAAGGATTCGTTTCCATCGAACGCTTCAAGAGCCTTGCGGAAGAAGGCAAGCTGCTGAGTCTGTCTTTCTGGGAAAGTGAAGCCGCTATCGAGAAATGGCGCAACATGCTCGAGCATCGTCATGGGCAGCAAAAAGGCAAAGAGGAGTTGTTCCATTCCTACCGGATTCGTGTCGCCGAGGTCGTCAGGGACTATACACATGCCCGGCAACAAGATGCCGGCATTCATGTCGGTGGCCGGCATCGGTAACCCGGTTTTCTGGTGAAAAATCGCGACAATATGGTCTTTCAATCAGCGAACGTCCGTTTATCGCTGTCTTGCAATCATGACATTTTCACAGCCCCGTCTTCCCACTTGGTTTCATGTCGTGCCCCTTCAGGGCACAGGTTTTTATCATACCGATACCCAGGGCGTTGCCCTGGGCTGGTATGTCTTGCCCCTTTGGGGCATCAACGAACGGCATACGTACACTTTTGCCGGATGTGCCGAAGAAATTTTGTAACTATCAGCCTTCAAAAAAGACATTTCGGCCCTTGCAGCTCTTCATTTCCTGGTATTCCGTGGAAATTTCCCCGATAAGATATTCCCAGAATTCTTTTTTGGCGACCGATTCCCTGAACAGGGAAACCGGCAGGAATCGTTGCATCTCCCGAACAAAATCGTCGCGTAAACCCGGCTCATGGAGCAGCGCGTCCACCCGTTGCCCCAGAAGGGCAAAAAAGAGTGCAGGGGCGTAGTTCCGGTCTTCCAGCTTCTGCAGCACCAGTGTCCTTGAGAGCTCGATGCCCTGCTGCCTGAGCCACACCAGATCCCAGAGATCACGATTTTTCATACGGTTTGGGCGGAGGGCAAGGGCCAGGATCTTGTCCGCAAAGATTTCCTCGCGGCTCTCGGCCTGGAGGATGAGACCGCTCGTGCCCATGTCCACACTGTAATGGTTCCGGAGCATCATGGGCTTTCGGTCGTGGCTGGGGATGGAGCAGATGTCGATGTGAATCCGCTGAGCCGGGAGACTCGTACTTCCCGGATGGGTGATCATCCTGAGTTTCCAGGTAACCACATTTCCCCCTTCCCTTCTGGGTTCGGCAACCTCGACGGGGAGGGAGTATTTGTCCTGCAGGCGCGTACACAGGGTTTTTCCCAGATGTACGAGATCTGTTTTTGTCAAATCCGCTCCTCCGGTGAAGTCGAGATCCTCACTCAGCCGTCTGGAACCATAGCACGCCCTGAGACAGGTTCCTCCGATGAAGGTGAGTCGCTCCAGCAGCCCGGCAGAACTCATCTCCCGCAGAATATCGTGGTGCAGGATTTCCTTTTCCACGACCGGCTGCAACACGGCCATATCCTTGTTGTCACGCAGTGCCTGGGTAACGAGTTTTTCAAATAGATTCATGAGCCACCTCCCAGTCGATCAGATCCATGCTCCGTCTGGTTCTGCGCATATCTTCGAGGGCCTGGGGAATCGATGCCCGCCACAGATGAATCCGGGGATCATAGGTCAGGTGGGGAGCGAGTTTTTCAGGCCTCTGCTCCGTGTGGATACATTCGATATGCCCCCACGATCCGCAATCGATACAATTGCTGCGGCCCGAGGACATGACCGTGATCCAGTTCATCATCACCTGGGAGATGACGCCCGCATCGCTGAGAACACTCTCAAGGCTCAGGTAATTGAAAAAACCGGCTCGCAACCGTGCTGCAGCGTGAAAAAGGACCAGGCCGGCGGGATAATCGACCCCGGGATACAGATACAGCCCCCGGCAGATCCGCTGGAGCAATCCCTGTTTTTCAACCCTGCTGACAAGGGTCTTGAACGCTGAAGCGGATAATGCGGGCAGGGCAGCCTTGAGATCGGAGAGCGTGAAGAGATACCGCTTTGGTCCGGCAAGGTGTTCGAGGGTTCTGCTCAGTTGTCTGATGGGTTGCATGGAACGATCTCCTGCACACAAGGTTTCACTTTGTGTAACCTTGTGTCAACCACTTCCATGGTTTTTGCCACGAAAATATTCCATTTCTACAGGAAGGACTCAGGGACTACACACATGCCCGGCAACAAGATGCTGGTACTCGTGTTGGTGGCCGGGATCGGTAACCCGGTTTTCTGAATTTTCAGCATATCCCGGTCTGTGCTGGAGTGCGTCCCGCCACAACGTATGCTCGGGATATCTTGGGCCCATTGTCATTTACAGGGGATATCTGTTCGTGGCCGGGCTGTGTGTCGGATATGTCCGGGTGCCTGTTTGAGCCTGCGTCACGAAAAAATACTTGTCAGGACATTATCCGGACATTATAGAACACGTGTACACACAAAATAGGAGGCGAACATGCCTGCAGTAAAAGTGACAAAGAATGAGAGGATTGATGTCCGGACGAGCAGTTCCGTTAAATTGCTCCTGCAAGAAGCCGCCCGTGTCAGTCATAAAAATGTCAGTGAATTTTTGTTGGATGTCGGGATCACTGCAGCTAATCAGGCTCTTGCCGACCGAAGACTCTTTGCTCTGGATGACACGCAGTGGGCAGCATTTGAGCAGGCATTGGATCGTCCTGTTCAAGACAAACCGCGTCTTAAGGAGCTGCTCTCCACACCAGGACTGCTTGAATGAAAAAGGCATACGAGCCGGTACGAAAGCTCTCGGCCACGGATATTGTTGATGGTTTTGATTGCAGTCAGGCAGCACGTAACTTGTTTTTGCAACGGCATGCCCTGATAAACCAGAAGGCAAACAGTGCGCAGACGTATGTGTGCTGCTGTGAAAATGTTGTGGTTGGATATTATAGTCTGGCCGTTGGAAGCGTTGTTCATGAAGCCGCACCGCATCGAGTCCTGAAAGGCTTAGCTCGTCACCCTGTTCCGGTAATGATTTTGGCTCGTTTGGCAGTGGATACCGGTCATCAAAGCTTGGGACTTGGACGAGCCTTGCTGAAGGATGCCTTGCTGCGCACAGTTCAGGCTGCAGATATTGCAGGAATTCGAGCGTTATTGGTCCATGCCAAGGATGAATCGGCACGGAAATGGTATGCTTCCTGGAATTTTGACCCCAGCCCGACCGATCCATTTCACCTTTTTTTGCTCCTTAAAGATCTCAAAAAAATACTGGGTAGCGATTAAGAAGATAGGGACGAAACGTATAAACGAAAATTTCTGTTGCTCAGACGCGAGAAGGGCCGGGGAAGAATCCCCGGCCCTTCTCGCGTTGGTGCCTTTATAAAAAATCTATATTTTCAACATGAAATAAAAAACTAAGGCCTATTTATCCTGAACCGGATACCAGGTCTCGAACAGAGGCGTCACATCCATTCCCGGTTCAGCCTGGGCCACAGGATAGGCAAGGCCGTTGTTCTTCAGTGTTTTGAGTCCCTTGACCGTGCGTTCCAGCCGATCTGCGGGCAGGGCGATGACCATTTCGTCGTTGTTCACCAGACCGAAGCCTCTTTCGCCCACGCAGGGGAGGCAGAGAGACGGCTTGCCCGTGGCCACGCAGCGGGGCAATGCATCGGTACACGAGCCTTCGCCGGTGAAGGAGGACTGGACCGGTTCGTACGTGTAGTACTGCAATCCGTTCATGAGCAGGGTCATCTGTCCGCCGTTGGCGTAGATGAGCAGATATTCCGGCTCATATTTTTCTTCATCAAGGGGGCTCAGCACAAGGGCCTCGATGGCCGAGGGCTGGGGGTAGCCGGAAAGGGCCTCTTTGGCGGTTCCATAATCGGCGAACCAGAATCCGGTGAATCCCTTGGCTTCCCTGTCAATCTGCTCATCATCGGCAGGTGCCAGTCCCTGGACCCGGAGACAGCGGTAAGAAAGCTGCATTTTTTCAGCCAGAGGCGTGGCGTCTTCCTTGGTGATACCGATGGTCCTGCCCTGCTTCCGGACAAGGTAGGGCAGCTGGCAGTAGGTGAATCCCCCCTTGGGCTTTTCAACGCCGGGGATGTCCCTGAGGCCTTCCTTCTTTTCCATTCTCTTGACGGAAACAATGCGGGAATCGAGTTGCAGAAGTTCGGTCAGGTCGTTTGAGAGTTCTTTCCAGTTGGTCATTGTGAGCTCCTTGTAGGTGAATGATGACTGTTGTGCATTTCAAAAAAATCATACTTACAGAATGGTCTGTAGGGGCACCCCTTGCGGGTGCCCTTTTGGATCATCTCCCGGTATTGGACCACCCATTCCTCAAAAAGGGCGACCGCAAGGGTCGCCCCTACGAATTCTGGGTGGTAACTGTCGGAATGCGGTAATTTCGCTCCTGTTACCGTCCCATGGCGTAGAATTCGTCATCGGGATGCACGGCCAGAAAATTCATCATGCGGTTGGAAAGGTTGAAAAACGAGGTGATGGCCGCGATGTCCCAGATGTCTTCGTCGCTGAATCCGTGGGTGCGCAGGGTTGCGAAATCGTCCGCGTTGATACACCGGGCATCCGTGGTCATCTTCATGGCAAAATCGAGCATGGCCGTCTGACGGGGGGTGAGGTCTGCTCCGCGGTAGTTCACCGCCACCTTGTCGGAGATAGTGGGATCGCCGGTTTCCAGCCGGAGAACCGCGCCGTGGGATGCCACGCAGTACACGCATCCGTTGTGGCAGGAATGCGCCACGATGATCATCTCCCGGTCGGCCGCGCTCAGGCCGCTTTCCTTGTTCATCACCGCGTTGTTGTAGGCCAGAAAGGCGCGGAATTCGTCAGGCCGGTGTGCCAGGGCCATGAGCACATTGGGGATGAATCCCAGTTTCTCCTGAAAGGCGAGGACGGTTTCCTTGATGTCCTCGGGCAGGTCGTTCAACCGGGGCACGGGGTAGCGGCTGATGGCTTTTGCTTCACTCATGATTGACTCCTTGTGGGTGTATTTTTTTTCCATGGTTCCTCCTGATGGTATAGTGACCATCCGTCATTCAATGTTCGATTAACTCTGTAATTGACGTGCGCCGTGTAAAAGAGCAGGTAGGCCCTACACACATTTTGTGCAAGTAGGCACTAATTATTGGCGTAGTATCAAAAAATATACTAATGGGAGAATCCATGCGACACGAGACATACAGATGTAACAAGGGGTGCCCTGTGGAGGCGACGCTGGAGGTGATCGGCGGGAAATGGAAAGGGGCCATCCTCTACCATCTGCTGGAAAGGACGTACCGTTTCGGCGAACTCAAACGGACCATGCCCAGCATCACCCAGCACACGCTGACCAAGCAGCTCCGCGAACTGGAGGCTGCAGGGCTCGTCAATCGCAAGGTGTATGCGGAAGTTCCGCCCAAAGTGGAATACTCGGTTACGGAAAAGGGGGAGGGGCTCAGGGAGATCATTACGATGATGCGGGATTGGGGGAGGAAGAATTTTGATCTGTAGGTTGCCTCGGAAGGAGGCGTGAAGGGCGGGGAAGGGAAAGGCAAGGAGACGGGAGACAGGACACAGTATTGCAGGCGTGATTGCCAATCCAGGCAGGGTCACGGTTTTTTTTCATCCTCCTGGATTTCGGACATGGTTCCCCCGGTTCCGTCTGATACCTCCCTGATATTCCAGTATTCATGACGAACGGTCCGCAGGGGATCGAGAATCTGTTCGTAGGCCTGCTGCATGAGGTCGAGGCAGGATGCGAATTCTGCAGCATCCATATCTCCTTCCCCGATCATCTCCTGCATCAGTCCGATATGCATGCCGATGGACATCAGCGGGATGTTGATCTTGTCGCTCAAGCCTCCGCTGATTTTTTTGACCGATTCCAAGGTGATGGCCGATCATCTCTCCTCGGTTTTTGCCTGTCATCTCGCAAAAGGCCCGGTTGGCGTAGATGATTCTTTCGTCCGCAAGTACGACCACGCCCTGATCAAGAGAGAAAAGCACATTCCTGTAGTTGACAGGGTTGGACGCCGCGATGATTTCTTCAAGCTGGTTGTCTTTTGGGAAGGTCATATACTGGTCATGGTTCGGGTTGATGAACAAGAGTTTCCGCCTCGCTGCCGTTGTATCCAGAGAGTTGAAAACCCATGGAACCGGAATGATCCACCCGAATAATTAATGGATTCAACCGGAGATCCAACAACCTGCTGGCCGAATTCAGGTCCAACATCACCCTGCTTCTGGATCTCTATGGTCTGTTCGAGAACGATGCCGTGTATGCTGCCAATGTGGATTCCAGCTTTCTGGAACGCAGCCAGCGGTTGGGATGGCTCACTTCCATGGCCCATTTTCTCAAGAAGAACCAGGGCAAGCTGACCATGAACCAGATCAAGAATGTGAACCGGTTCGTGAGCAAGGAGCGTTATCTGTTCAGGTTTTAAGGCGAAGAGAGACAAAGTAGAGCCTTCGCGTTCGACTCCCGTTTTTTCGATTTGCCCTTCAATCGGGCCACACACTTTAACGGCCTGTTAATCAAACAGGGTATTTTACAAAATTCGCCCATTCGTATGGAGATATAACAAGGGGCCCTGGATAGAGTATCCAAGGCCCCTTTCAGATGTGCCTGCAAAAAGTACTTTTTGCAGGCGGTGTTAGGTTGGTAAGTTTTAAGCAAAACCAGATAGTTCGCTCTCATAAATTTTCAGGATTTGGCGACGAGGGCATCTTTTGCAATCGTATCCTTTCATAGGGAGATTGGTACACGCGGCTGAGATCCGTCAGGTCGGCTCATTTTTGAACTTCCATATGTTCTGCCTTTTGCAATTTTCGAAACACCGTGCTCCTGTTCACATCGAGCGCCTTGGCTGCTTTGGGGATGGAGCCGTGGATTTGGACCGCGTTTTTAAGAATGTGGGTTTCGAATTCGGTCACTATCTCCTTGAAACTCTTGCCGCTGCAATCACCCAGCCCTATGTTGACGGTTTCGGAAGTGCTTTCCACGGTGCTTTTGGCCACCATGGAGGCGGGCAGATCCTCCACCTGGATCATGTTGTTGTCGCAGGTGACCACCAGGCTGTGGATCAGATTTTCCAGTTCGCGCAGATTTCCCGGCCATGCATAGTTGAGCATGATTTCTTCGGCCATGGAGGAGAGGGTGACCTGCCGTTTGTAGCGTCTATTGAACTGTTTGATGAAGAAATAGATGAGCTCGATGAGATCTTCGCTCCGTTCCCGCAACGGGGGGATATTGATGACCGCCACGCGTAACCGGTAGAAGAGATCGCTCCTAAAATTTCCCTTTTCCACTTCTTCGGCCAGGTTGCGATTGGTGGCCGCAATGACCCGAACATTGATTTTCTTGGCGGACGTGGCACCTATGCGCTGAATCTCTCCGTCCTGGAGAACCCTAAGCAGCTTGCCCTGCATGGCCAGAGGGAGTTCTCCTATCTCATCCAGAAACAGAGTCCCCTTGTCGGCCATTTCAAACAGTCCCAGCTTGCCCTTGGAGTCGGCTCCTGAAAAGGCCCCTGGAGCATACCCGAAGAGTTCCGACTCGATGAGGTTTTCTGGAATGCAGGTGCAGTCGACCTTGAAAAAGGATTTGTCCTTTCGCGGACTGTTGGTGTGCAGCTCCTTGGCCATGACGTCCTTTCCCACCCCGGTTTCACCCAGATAGAGCACCGTGGCATCGGTTTTGGCTACCTTGCGGACCTGCTTGAAGAGTCGCTGCATGGCCTTGCTTTTGGGGGTCAGGTACAGGGAAGAATTGTCCTGCTTGATATTCTGCTGGAAGGAATCAATCAGCTGGCGCTGGGCCGAAACCTGATCCTTGAGCTGGGAAATCAGAGCAATATCTCGGACATAGGTGACCACCATCTCCACGTCATCGTCATAATCGAAAATGGGATGGGCAACCAAAACTACCTTGCGGGTCTTGCTGTTGATCTGCACGGCGGTCACGGTTTTCTTCTTTTGGACCACTTCAGGATTGAGGGCCAGATCGAAGATGCCTGTCTCTACCAGCTCGGCAACATTTTTTCCGAGCAGATCCCTGGCCTTCAACCCGGTGAGATTCTCGTACATGGAGTTCACGGCCAGGGTTACCCCATTTTTGTCGGTGATATAGATACCGTCGTTCAAGGTATCGAAGATATGGCACAGATAGGTCGAGATGAGACTTTTGCGTTCCTGAAGGATATGTTCCTGGTGGATGTTGCTAGTCATCGTGTAAGGTCCTCGTTAAAGGGAAGGTCGAGGCTGGTAGTGTCCTGATGCTGCCGTAAAATTACACCAAAACCAGTTAGAAATATTGTGTTTCTATAGAATCTCTGATCCACGCTACGACCCGTAGGGGCACCCCTTGCGGGTGCCCTTTTGGCGAGTAGGCCCAGCGTTGAGACGTTGCCTGGATTGGGCACCCGCAAGGGGTGCCCCTACGATTAAAGCCAAGAACGGTTCAGCAAAAAAACGGCCAGAATTGATTTCATTTTTTGGTATCAACCTTGCTGAGGGTGCTGCATTCGGTGTGCAAACTCAACAGGAGATATACTCATGAATGTCATCGATTTCAGGTTCAGACCCCACACCCCGGAAGTGGTCAGCGGTATTGCAGGCAGCAAGATGTTCAAGGATCTTTGCGAGGCCATCAACTTTGACAAGTGCAAACCCGAAGCGTTTGATGCCATCATCAAGGGCATGGATGCAAACACTATCATCAAGGCCGTCATCACCGGTCGCGATTGCGAAAGCACCTATGCTTCCATGGCCAACGGGAATGGCAGCCTGCTGGAATTCTGTGAAAAATGCCCTGAAAAATTCATCGGCTTCTGGGGCATGGACCCTCACAAGGGCATGGCCGCTGTTCGGGATCTGGAACAGGCCGTGACCAGGAACGCCTCCATTCAGGGCGCGGCCATCGATCCCTATCTGGCCAAGATCTATCCCAATGACGCCCGGTACTATCCCATCTACGCCAAGTGCTGCGAGCTGGAGATTCCCGTCATCATGACCACGGGTACGGCCAGCTTTGTTCCGGGTGCTGTGATCGATCACGTTGCCCCGCGGTACATCGACTTCGTGGCCCGGGATTTCCCCGAGCTCAAGATCATCATGAGCCACGGCGGATATCCCTGGGTGGATGAAGCCATCATCGTCACCCAGCGCAACAGGAACGTGTTCATCGAGATATCCGAATACGAGCTCTGGCCCCATGCAGAAGCGTATACCAAGGCAGCCAACGAACTTATCGCCGACAAGATGCTCTTTGCCTCAGCCCATCCGTTCATCGACTACCGGGAACAGCTGGAAAAATACGCCAATCTTCCCTTTGAAAAAGAGGTGTACGAGAAGGTCATGTACGCCAATGCGGCCCGGATTCTGGGGTTGTAGGCGGTTGCAAGCGGGCGAACACACAGGTTCGCCCCTTGTATGTTAGTTCCAAGACAAAGGAATACTGGCAGAAAGTAGCCCCCCTCCCGTAGTTCAGGGAGGGGCTGGGGGAGGGTTTCAAACTGCTGGAGAAAAGCACCGATTATACGACCCGCCCCTAACCCCGCCCCGCCCTCATGCATGAGAGCGGGGTGGGGGATTACTTTGTTCCATAATCTGAGAATGTACTGAAAACTTGATTTCGAGAATCTGGCCAAGGTATGCTTACTTCGGAAAAAACAAGATGAACTCGCTCATCATCCCCAAAGAGGAAACTCTTTGGGGATTTTCTATTGTATATCGTGTGGTTATGCCAAAGATGCGTTTTTGCACCACGATGCATTTCTGCACCGCTACCCTATTTGTCCGGGATATGGAAGTTTCACAGCGAAACGTGATTTTTGGCACAAGAAATCGGTGCGCTTTTGCACCATTCCCTGAAAAATTCCTGTTGCCAGTGCATGCCTAGGCTTGCTGAAAAATGCCGAAACCTGAAAAATCATAAAAAAGTCTGTTTTACCGATAGCCTGGAGAACATCTGACCCCGTGGTATACCTCTTGCTGTTGTTTGGGAAAATGTTCTAACCCGAAACTGACACGAATCGAGGGGGACCGATGATTGACCGTAAAACGTGGCTCTATGTAGCTTTGTTTGTTGGCTGGGCGATCGCTATCCTGGGTATCCGTACCTATGACAGAAGTGCCCAGGCCGATGTTCTGAAGATCCGCCTGGCCCATCCCATGGCACCGGGGAACAATGTGACTCTGGGGTATGAAAAGTTCGCCGAACTGGTAAAGGAAAAGTCAGACGGCAATATCCTCGTGGAGGTCTATGGAAGCTGCATGCTCGGTTCGGATCGTGTGGGCATGGAATCCGCTCAGAGTGGTTCTTTGGAAATGGCCTCCAGCTCTTCGCCGAATATGGCCAATTTTTCCAACGACTTCATGATCTTCGATCTCCCCTACGTCACTGACATCAAGTATCAGAAAAATCTCTACGACGCCCTGGATAACGGGCCGCTGGGCAAATATTTCGACAATCTGGCCGAGAAGATCAATCTCCGTCCGGTCATGTTCAGTGAATACGGATACCGTAACTTCGTGACCACGGGAAAGCCCATCTCCACGGCCGACACGGTCAAGGGGCTCAAGGTTCGCGTCACCTCCTCGCCCGTAGAGATCGCCACGGCCGAAGCCCTGGGTATGAGCCCGACCCCGGTGGCCTGGGGGGAAACCTACACCGCCATGCAGCAGGGGACGGTGGACGGCGAAGGCAATACTTTTTCTCTGCTCTGCGACGCCAAACACAATGAAGTCATCACGTCGGCCGTGGATTCCCGCCACAACTACAGCATGCATATGCTCATGGTGAACAACGAGTTCTGGAAAAAGCTCGCGCCCGAGCAGCAGCAGACCATTTCCGAGGCCGCTCACGAGGCCCTTGTCTACCAGCGCGGTATCACCCGGGATCTTGAAGATGCCGCTACCAAAAAATTCCAGGATCAGGGCATCGATGTCCATTTCCTGAATGCCCAGGAGCTTCAGGCTTTCAAGGACAAGACCCGTTCCGTCTGGGAGAAATATCGCAGTGAGATCCCTGCCCAGCTTTTCGATATGGTGGGCGCTACCCAGACCGAGGACTATGTGGCTGTGGGCGATACCGGGTCCGGCAAGGCCAAAGACCTTCAGGTCGCTGAAGTCACTGTTCAGTAATTTTTGAGAGATACGAGGAAACGACATGCTTGCACATACAATGGATTCCCCAAACGAAACCAGGGGCTTTGTATCCTGGCTGGACGAAAATCTCGAGAAACCTTTTCTGTTTGCCGGCCTTCTGGCGATCATCTTCATCATCACCTGGCAGACCCTGTCCCGGTATATACTGGCCAAAGTCACGGGCAATGCCAGTGCCGGTGCATGGTCCGAAGAGCTGGCCCGGTTCATCTTCATCTGGATCTCCTATCTGGCCATTCCTCTTGCCATCAAGAACCGGGAGAACATCCGGGTGGATATCCTGTTCGACCGTCTTTCCCAGCGGTGGCAGGGGATTTTCTGGATCGTCAACGATCTCTGTTTTCTGGTTCTGGGCGTGGTCGTGACCTTTCTCGGGGCTGACAAGCTCAGAATACTCACCGAATATCCTCAGATAGCTCCCGGCCTGAACATCACCTATGCCATTCCCTACGCTATTTTGCCCATAGGATTTGCCCTCATGTGTCTGAGGCTCGGGCAGGATATCTACAAACAATACATGAAGACCGGGCTGAACGATTCCCTGCTCGGCGTTCTGATCACTGCGGTACTCTTCACCCCGGTGCTCATCGGCGTGAAATTCAGCGCTCCCGCCCTGCTCTTCGGCTACTTCCTGGTCTTCATCGCCATCGGCGTGCCCATCGGCATCAGCCTCGGCCTGGCCGCCCTGGTGACCATTGCTGTCTCGGGAACCCTTCCCGTGGCCTACATCGCCCAGACCGCGTTCACGTCCATTGACAGTTTTCCCATCATGGCCATTCCCTTTTTCATTGCTGCGGGCATCTTCATGGGGGCCGGCGGACTCTCCACCCGACTCCTCAATCTGGCTGACGAACTTCTCGGGCCCCTACCCGGTGGCATGGCCCTGGCCACCATTGCCACGTGCATGTTTTTTGCCGCCATTTCCGGTTCCGGTCCGGCCACGGTTGCGGCCATCGGTTCTTTGACCATTCCGGCCATGATCGAACGCGGGTATGACAAGTTCTTCTCCTGCGCCGTAGTTGCTGCGGCCGGAGCCATCGGGGTCATGATTCCTCCCAGCAACCCCTTTGTCATCTACGGTGTGGCCGCCCAGGCCTCCATCGGCAACCTCTTCATCGCCGGTATCGTGCCCGGCGTGCTCACCGGCCTGGTGCTCATGGGCTTTAGCTACTTCTACTCCAAAAAGAAGGGGTGGATGGGTGAAGAAAAAGAACGTTCCGCGAGTTCCATTTTCAAGGCCTTCTGGGATGCCAAGCTGGCCCTCATGGTCCCGGTTATCGTGCTGGGCGGTATCTACGGCGGGCTCATGACTCCCACCGAGGCGGCAGCCGTGGCAGCCTTCTACGGGCTGATCGTGGGGCTGTTCATCTACAAGGGACTCAACCGCGAAAATCTGGTTCAGACCTTCATGAATGTCTGTTCCACTTCGGCCATCGTCATCGTGCTCATGGCCATGGCCAAGGTCTTCGGCAATGTCATGACCATCGAGCAGATCCCCACAGCCATTGCCGATTTTATTCTCGGCCTGACCAGCAGTAAAATCGTCATTTTGTTGCTCATCAACGTTCTGCTCCTGTTCATCGGTACTTTCATGGAAGCCCTTGCCGCCATCGTCATCCTTGTCCCCATCCTTTTGCCCATTGTGGTCAAGGTCGGTGTGGACCCGATCCACTTCGGCATCATCATGGTCGTCAACCTGGCCATCGGATTCGTCACCCCGCCGGTGGGCGTCAACCTGTTCGTTGCCGCCGGTGTCGCCAAGGTCAAACTGGGGAACATCTCCAGGCAGATCGTCCCCATCCTGGCCCTGATGCTCCTGGTACTCATGGCCATCACCTATATTCCGGAGATATCCCTGTGCCTCATTGGCGGGTAGTTTTCGCGCGTCATCAATGAACAAATCCCCGGCGAAAGTCATTCCGCCGGGGATTTTTTATGGGAGCGTCAGCCGTATCTTGCATGGTATACAAGTGGATAACCCGTTATAGGTCCTCGTTTTTCGCCTGTTTCGTATTGTGGAACATGCGCACGGCTTGTCACGGAACGAGTCCCCCACCCTGGTAAGGGCGGGGTTAGGGGCGGGTCGTATAATCGGTGCTTTTCTTCCAGCCGTTTGAAACCCTCCCCCAGCCCCTCCCTGAACTACGGGAGGGGAGCTATATTGTGCCTGTAGTCGTTATATCCGGGATGGGTTCGAAGATGTTTTCACGCAAGAATGGTCCACCGCCAAAGGCATTTTTGGTAAAGAAGTAATCTTTTGGCGAATGATCGAGTTGTATTGTGGTATTTGGATGAACAAAGATTTGCTGATGTTTCCATTTTGCACCAACCCAACTCTGGGTGCAAAATCGCATCATTTCCTTTTATCCCTGTATCCCTTGCTCAAATCCGATCCCTTATATTTGCGATGCATTTTTGCACCATCCGGCATATCCTTTCCCTTCTTGCCGAATCATGGCTCGCACACGAATAAACATCATTATTTCAGTGTATTAAAACTGATTGTTTTTTTTGGCACAGGCTATGCTTCATGAGAAATCAACTCGCCCGGACCACGGGCCACACAAAGCTGCTGCCAAACATTCAATAGGAGACAGACGGATGGAATGCTGCCTTTCGCATCAGGAACAGATGTTGGAGAACAAGATCAAGGGTCTTGATAATCCCTACCGTGAGAACCACAAACGCGTGTTCAAAATTCTCGAGACCATCGAGAACCTGACCCCGTCCATCGACGTTCAACGTGCTCTGTACTTCACCCAGTCCATGAAGGAGACCGAAGGCCAGCACCTCACCCTGCGCTGGGCCAAGGCTCTGTACAATGTGGCCAAAAACATCTCCGTGTACATCGACGACGACAATCTGCTCTGCGGTCGCGCCGGTGCCCAGGGACGCTACGGCATCCTCTATCCCGAGCTGGACGGCGACTTTTTGGACATGGCGGTCAAGGATCTGCCCAATCGTGAGAATTCTCCCTTCACCCTGACCCAGGAAGATGCTGACACCATCATCAACGAGATCGCACCCTACTGGAAGGGCAAGACCTATCACGAGGACCTGAACAAGGCCTTTGCTCCCGAGACCCACGCCCTGACCTATGACGATCCCGACGGTCTGCATTCCAGATACATTGTCAACGAAACGTCCTCTTTCCGCTCCTGCCTCCAGTGGGTGCACGACTATGAAGTGGTTCTGAAACGCGGTTTCGGCGGCATCCGCGCTGAAATGCAGGAAAAACTGGATGCTTTGGACCCCTTCTCCCCCAAGGACAACACCGAGAAAAAGCCCTTCATCGAGGCCATCATCACCGTATGTGACGCCATCATCCTCTGGGCCAACCGTCACGCCGACCTGGCCGAGAAAAAGGCCGGCGAGGCAAAGGACGCAACCCGCAAGGCCGAGCTGCTGGAAATGGCCCGGATCTGCCGCAAGGTGCCCGAGCAGCCCGCAGAGACCTTTCACGAGGCCGTCCAGTCCCAGTGGTTCACCCAGATGTTCTCCCGCCTGGAGCAGAAGACCGGAACCATCGTCTCCAACGGCCGCATGGATATGTATCTCTATCCCTTCTACGAGAAAGACGTGGAAGAGGGCCGTCTGGACGAGATCAAGGCCATGGAGCTCATCGAGTGCATGTTTGTGGGCATGGCCCAGTTCATCGATCTGTACATCTCCCCGCAGGGCGGCGACTTCAACGAAGGCTACGCCCACTGGGAGGCCGTGACCATCGGCGGTCAGACCAGGAACGGTGTCGACTCCACCAACGAGCTTTCTTACCTTTTCCTGCGCTCCAAGCGAGAATTCCCCCACCACTATCCCGACCTGGCCGCCCGTATCCACGCCCGGGCACCCCAGCGGTTCCTGGCCGAGATCGCCGAGACCATCAAGGAAGGCTCGGGTTTTCCCAAGCTGATCAACGATGAGGAAGTCATTCCCCTGCATCTGGCCAAGGGTGCGAAGTTCGAGGAAATCTACGACTACTCCATCTCCGGCTGTGCCGAGATCCGCATGCCCAACCGCGACACCTATACCTCGGGTTGCGCGTACATCAACTTTGCCGCCGCTCTCGAGATGGTCATGTATAGCGGCAAGATGCTGAAATACGGTGAGGAGCAGCTCGCTCCTTCCACGGGCGACCCCTGCGCATTCAAGACCTTTGACGAGTTCCTGGAAGCCTACACCGTTCAGCACAGAAATCTGCTCAAGCATGCCTTTACCCAGCAGGCCCGGGTCATCGACCTGCGCAAGGACCACTTTGCCGCGCCTCTGGCCGATGCCATGCACGCCCTCTGCCGCAAGCATTGTGTGGACATCCACCAGCCCGATGTTCCCGAAGGCATCGATCTGGGATACTTCGAGGTTATCGGATACGGTACGGTCATCGACTCCCTGGCCGCCATCAAGAAGCTGGTTTTCGAGGACAAGAAGCTGACCATGGAGCAGATCGTCGAGGCCTGCAAAGCCGACTACAAGGGCCACGAAGATATCCAGGCCATGCTTCGGACCGCTCCCTGCTTCGGCAACAACGATCCCTACGCTGATGAGATCGGCAAGTATGTGGACTCCCTGAGCGTGGAATTTGCCGAAAAGTATCAGGACGAGCTGGGCGTGCACCTGGATGTCCGCTACGTGCCCTTCACCTCCCACGTCCCCTTCGGCCGCGTGGTCTCCGCAACTCCCAACGGTCGTGTGGCCTGGTACCCTCTGTCCGACGGCTCTTCGGCTTCCCACGGTGCGGACAAGAACGGCCCCACCGCCATTCTCATGTCCAACTACACCACCAAGAACTTTGACCACCGCGAGCGTGCGGCCCGCCTGGTGAACATCAAGTTCACGCCCAAATGTGTGGAAGGCGAGGAAGGCACCCAGAAGCTGGTCGACTTCATCCGCGCCTACTGCGACCTGCGCCTGTGGCATATCCAGTTCAACGTGATCAACGCCGACACTCTGATCAAGGCCCAGAAGAACCCCGAGCAGTACCGCAACCTGATCGTGCGTATCGCGGGATACTCCGCCTACTTCTGCGATCTGTCCAAGGATCTTCAGGATGACCTGATTGCGCGTACCGCGCATGAAATGATGTAAGGAGCAATCACCAGTAACGGGGCAGGGCAAAGGCCCTGCCCCGTTCTGTGCACCTGTTACCATCAAATGTGTAGGGGCACGGCGTGCCGTGCCCTGTTTGGCCGAGCCCCGGGAGACGAGGGCAAACAATTTTTATAGGATCAATCGATCCATGCCGTTATTTTTAAAAATTTCTCACAGGGACAAGGGGAAATACCATGAGCTCGATTTTGGATAAAAAGACCACAGGAACGGTATTCAGCGTCCAGAAATATTCTGTGCACGATGGGCCGGGCATACGAACCATTGTGTTCATGAAGGGGTGTCCTCTTCATTGTGCCTGGTGTTCCAACCCCGAATCCCAGGATTTCAAGCCTCAGATTGCCTACAACCGCAACAACTGCATCGGCGCGGACAAGTGTACCTTCTGTCTGGAGCGGTGTACCAGCGGGGCCATCACCGTGGGCGAGGACGGCAAGGTGGATATCGACCACGATCTGATCAAAAACGAACTGTTTCTGGCCGATGTCTGTCCGGGCAATGCCATCATTGTATACGGCGAAGATCAGAGTGTGGATACGGTTTTGAAGCGGGTCGAAGAGGACGAACGCTTTTACGCCCGTTCCGGCGGCGGCATGACCCTGTCCGGGGGCGAACCCTTTGCCCAGCCCCAATTCGCCCTGGCCCTGTTGCGCGAAGCCAAGCACCGGCGCATCAATACCGCCGTGGAAACCTGCGGTCAGGCCCCCTGGGACGTGATCGACGCCTGTCTGCCGTATGTGGATAACTTTCTTTTTGATATCAAATCAATGAATGATGAAAAGCACCAGGAAATGACCGGTCGAACTGGTGAGCAGATCCGGGAGAATCTGGTCCGCATCAAGGAAAAACATCCCGGCATGAAAATCAGAGTCCGCACTCCGGTCATCCCGGGTTTCAACGACACCGTGGACGACATCAGGGCCATCATCGACTTTGTGGATTGCCTGCCCGGCGAAAAATGCGAGTACGAGGCCCTGCCCTTCCACCGCATGGGTCAGCCCAAGTACACCAATCTGGGCAAGGTGTATCCCTATGCCGATATCGTGAAGCTGGACGACGACCTGGTTGTGGCCATCAAGAAGCTCGAAGAACAGTATAAGAACGGGGAATGGGATTCTTCGGCAAAAAGAGATGAAAAGCTGGCCTGTTAGAGTCTCAGGAAACGGGAGAAACGGAGACGGGAAAAGCTGTTTTAGGTTTTATGTTTTACGTGTTATGTAACGACGGAAAGATTTAAAGGCAGGGAGGCGGGACTCAAGGATACGTCATCCCGGACTTGATCCGGGATCTCATCCGCGTTGGCCTAGCATGGACGTTTTGGTCACCTCCC
>NZ_JBUDSQ010000054.1:0-18437 GCF_054921335.1 Desulfoplanes sp.
GAGTGCCGGACTTCGAATCCGTGGGCCGCAGGTTCGAATCCTGCCGGGAGCACCAATGATTTCAAGAGCTTGGGTAGCAAACCAAGCTCTTTTTTTTGGTCAAAATCCCTTTTTCGGTTTTGGAGCAATTTTGGGACAGTGAATCTTCAATTTGGGACACTTCCCAGAGGCCAGCATGGCGACAACGTCCCTGACACAGGGGGGCCCCAGCCATGCAGCGCATAGCCCAGATGGTGCGGGCCGGGAAACCGGCGTCCGTCGTTATGGAGGAAGGGGAGAAAAGGTGAGGCAGTTTTAGGTTTTATGTTTTAGGTTTTAGGCGGTTAAAGACGGGAGAAGGGAGGCGGGAGACAGGCTTGTTGTAGAGACAAGGCATGCCTTGTCTCCGGAAATGTCGGCAAGTAAGTCGCGTATGGGGGGATATAACTTGCCCATTACGCGACCACACGGGTCAGTTCTTCTCTTTGGGCGATTACGTTCAGAGGAATATCGCCGGGTTCATCGGCAATGACACCATTTGCCACCAGCAATTCAGGAGCCAGCGATTTGACGATCTCGATCAGCCGTTCAAGATCGTCGGCTTCGGCACAAAGGCCGGGGACATCATCACTCGTTGCGATCCATGTTTTGGCTTCGCTATCCCTGGATGCTGATATTTCGTAGGTTTTCATGGTGTCTCTCCGGAAGATGGTTTGTCTGCTCCTGTTTTTTTCGGATGTGCAGTTCTTTTATTGCCGTCATCCCGGCGAAGGCCGGGATCTTGATGGCCAAGGACTCAGCCAAGGCGTCAAAACAACTTCAACTCCCTGGAGATCCCGGATCAAGTCCGGGATGACGCATTTTTTCCGACGACCTTTGTGCTCGGCTTCGTGCTCTGCAGTCTACCCTTACCCCTTAACCCTTAAATCTTAACCCTTAATCCGCTCTCCCATCTCCCGCCCTTGATCCTACAACATAAAACTTAACACATAAAACCGCCTTTCCCGTCTCCCGCCCTTGGTCCTAAAACGTAAAACCTAACACCTAAAACCGTCGTTCCCCCTTCTATTCCTCTTCCATCCGCGTCTTCACCGCCTCCACGCGCCTATTGTAGTAATCCACCACCGCCCTTCTCGGGAGCATGCCCAGCAGGGTGTACGGGTCCCCTTCCTTGACCACGGGGAGGCTGTCGATGTTCTTGATGGTCAAACGGGCCAGAACCATGTTCAGATCTTCGCTGGGGGTGGTGGCGATGATCTCCTTGGTGCCGATGTCTCCCATGACCACCAGGTCGTCCAAGGTCCTGTCAAAGAGGATCTCCCGAATGTCCGTGGATGAAAAAATGCTCACGAACCGGTTCTGCCTGTCCACAACCGGGAAATAGTGCTGCTTGGTGTGGCTGAAAATTTCCTTGAAACTGGACATGGGCATGTCGTTTCTGACCAATGTCGGCTGGACGATCCGATCCTTCAAGTCACGGACCCGAATACTTTCCAGGACATCCACGAAAAAATCTCCGGCATGGGCGGGAGAATCGATCTTGTTCTGCACCTGTTTGATGTAAATAGTGTACCGCTTGGAGATCATATATGCGATGGAGCAGACCAGCAGGCTCGGGAGCAACAGATGATAGGAGTTGGTCATCTCGCTGATGAAGATGATCGTGGAGATGGGGGTGTTGGAGACCGCAGTGAAGAACCCGGCCATGCCCACGACCACGAAGGAGCCGGGATGGTTGACCAGACCGGGAATGAGCATGTTCGCCAGCTTGCCCACGACCCCGCCGACCGCCCCGCCGATGACCACGGACGGACCGAATACCCCGCCCGATCCCCCGGAGCCGATGGTGAAGGAGGTCGTCAGGATCTTGCCGATGCAGATGGTCAGAAGGAAAAAGATGGACAGTTCGTTATCTATGGCCTGCTGCATATACCCGTAGCCAAAAGACAGCGTCTGGGGGAGGAAGAACCCAAAGACCCCGGTGATCAGTCCGCCGATGGCCGGTTTGATGTGATTGGGGATTTTCCATTTATGGAACAGGCCGGTCACCCCGTAGAAGGAGCGCACATAGAGCCAGCCAAACCCCGCTACGACAAAGGCCAGCACCGTGTAGGGAAGAAGCTCGACGGGATCGCGGAACATGAAATCCGGAGAATGGAACAGGGATCCCCACCCAAAAACCGAGCAAAACACGCAATAGGCGACCACCGAGGCGATGCCCGACGGAATGAGGACCTCGGGTTCGATGTCCGGGTCCTTGTACAGGACCTCGGCGGAAAAGAGGGCCCCCGCCAGGGGTGCCCGAAAGATGGCCCCGATGCCCGCGCCCATACCCGCTGCAAGCATGATCCTGCGTTCACGTTTGGAAAGTTTGAGTCGGGTGGCCAGAAAGGATCCGAACCCGGCCCCGATCTGGGCGATGGGCCCCTCACGCCCCCCGGATCCTCCGGATGTCAGGGTGATGGCCGAAGCGAGGGTCTTGATAACGGGCACCCTGGCCCGGATGAGTCCCCCCTTGTTGTGGTAGGCGTCAATGGCCGCGTCTGTGCCGTGTCCCTCCGCTTCAGGAGCAAAGGTGTAGACGAGAAATCCGCTGAGCAGCCCTCCCACGCAGGGAAGGATGAAAAGCATATACCGGACCAGCTCATTCTGCGGTTGGGGCAATATAGAATGCTCTCCGGCCGGGGAAGGCGGATGGTACCCCGCCAGCTGATGCATGAAAAAATGGAATCCCAGGTCGCACAAAATGTGGAAAACCATGGCCCCAAGACCGGCGACCAGGCCTATGCCCGCGCAATACAGGGTCCACTTGCCGACAATAGAAAAGGTCGTCTGGATGTCTTTATCCGGCATACATAATCCTTACGGGTTCGGTTGCGTCCCTGGTTCGGCTCCCAACTAACGTGCCTTGATTATTAAAACATATTCCGATCCCCGCGCCAAGTCCCGATTTTTTGACATCCACGGGATCATCCACTATGCAGGAACGTTTCTGTATTTATTGTAGACCATCCTTTTTTTCCTCTTCCAACAACCCCATTCCACCATGTCTAAAATACAAAAGATCAAGGGATTTGCCGACCTGTTTTCTCCTGAGAGCGATAAGTTCGTAATCATGGAGCAGACCGCCCGGCAAATCTTTGCCAGATACGGCTGCCAGGAAGTCCGCCTTCCCCTGATGGAAAAAACCGAGCTCTTTGCCCGGTCCATCGGCGAGGAGACCGATGTGGTCCAAAAGGAGATGTACACCTTTCCGGATCGCAAGAACCGGTCCCTGACCCTGCGGCCCGAAGCCACCGCCGGGGTGGTCCGGGCGTTCATTGAAAACAAGATCCATTCCCACAGCCCCATTGCCAAACTGTTCACCTGCGGTCCCATGTTCCGGTACGAACGGCCCCAAAAAGGACGTATGCGACAGTTCCACCAGATCAACGTCGAGGTGTTGGGCACCGAGGCCCCACAGGCCGACGCCGAACTCATGTTCATGGTCTGGTCCTACCTCAGAGGACTTGGGCTGGACAAGCTGTCCATCGAGATCAATTCCCTGGGATGCCGGGAATGCCGTCCGGTTTTCCACCAGCGGCTGACCGAGTTTCTGGAAGGATTGGACCAGTCACAGCTTTGCGAGGACTGCCAAAGGCGGGCATCGACCAACCCGCTCCGGGTGCTCGACTGCAAGGTTCCAGCGTGCAAGGAATTGGTCAAGAACGCCCCTAAAATCAGTGATTCCCTGTGTCCCGCGTGCCGGGATCATTTCGACACCGTCCTGGGAATTCTTGATAATGCCAAACTCCCATACGTGCACAACGACCGCTTGGTCCGGGGATTGGACTACTACCAGCGGACCACTTTCGAGGTCGTATCCACGGACATTGGTGCCCAGTCGTCCGTGGCCGGGGGCGGGCGGTACGACGGCCTGGTCAAACAGCTCGGCGGTCCGGATTTGCCCGGACTCGGGTTCGCCTGCGGCATGGAACGCCTCGCCCTGCTCCTGGACAAGATCGGTACGCCCCAACTGGATTTCTTCCTGGCCGTGCTGGACGCACAGGCCCTGGACAAGGCCATGATCATCGCCCAGAACCTTCGGGACAAGGGATTTTCCGGCGAGGTCAGCTTCGAGGCCAAGAGCGTCAAGAGTCTTCTGCGCCAGGCCAACAAGCTCGGTGTCAAGACCTGTCTGCTCCTGGGTCCCGAAGAGCTGGAAAAGGACCAGATCATCGTCAAGGATATGGCCACGGGCGCCCAGAAGGCGGTCAGCCAGAGCGATTTGGAACAGGCGCTTGGGTTGCAGTGTTGATGTGGTAAGTACGCAGGAGGCAGTGCGCAGGTGGGGGAAGGATCGGGAGCGGGTAGGCAAACATTTCCTGCCCTGTTTTAAAGATTGTTTTCCCTCGCCTCCCGGGGCTCGGTCAAAGGGGATGGGTTCTGGACGCATAAAAGGGCGGATATGGAATCCGCCCCTACTGTTCGTCAAAACGTTTTTATAACCAACAACCTGCATATGTATCAAATTTCTTAAATTTCACAATATAACATAGCAACATTCCATAATCATTTATCCTATATCTTATATCCTACATCTTTTATCCTCTATCCTTCAAAAAAGGCATCACCATGGACGAACGACGCACAGACTTGCAACTCGATACACTTGACGGCTGGAAACGAACCCATACCTGTGCTCAGCTGCGCGCAAGCGATCTGGACCAGGAGGTCTGCCTCATGGGATGGGTTCAGTACCGGCGCGACCACGGCGGGATCATCTTCATCGACCTGCGTGACAAAAATGGGCTGACCCAGATCAAATTTTCTCCGGAAGACCATCCGGAAATCCACGAAAATGCCGGCCATCTGCGCACGGAATTCGTGCTGGCGATCAAGGGCACGGTTCTGGCCCGGCCCGATGACATGGTCAACCCGAACATGGACACCGGCGAGATCGAGGTCCTGGTCCGGGAATTCAAGCTGTTAAATACCGCCAAGACCCCGCCCTTCCTCATCGAGGACCGGGTGGACGTGTCCGAGAATCTCCGCCTCAGGTACCGCTATCTGGACCTACGCCGCCCCCGGCTGGCCAAGAACCTCATCCTGCGCCACAAGACGGCCCAGAGCGTACGCCGGTATCTGGACGGGCTGGAGTTCATCGAAACGGAGACTCCCATCCTGACCAGAAGCACGCCCGAAGGGGCCCGGGATTTTCTCGTGCCCAGCCGGGTCAACCAGGGGTCCTTCTACGCCCTGCCCCAGTCCCCCCAGCTGTTCAAGCAGCTGCTCATGGTCGGCGGATTGGAACGGTACTACCAGATCGTGAAATGCTTCAGGGACGAGGACCTGCGCGCCGACCGTCAACCCGAGTTCACCCAGATCGACATCGAGATGTCCTTTGTGGAAGAGGAGGACGTCATGACCATGGCCGAGGGCATGATGCGGGCCGTGTTCAGGGACACCCTGGGTGCCGAGATACCGGCCACATTCGAACGGATGACCTATGACCAGGCTATGGAGACCTATGGGGTGGACAAGCCGGACCTGCGTTTCGGACTGCCACTACAAGACGTGACCTCCATTGTCCGTGGATCCGGCTTCCGCTTGTTCGCAAAGGCCGAGCTGGTCAAGGCCATGAAGGTCGAGGGGGGGGCTGTCCTTTCCAGAAAGGAAATCGATGACTATACGGATTTCGTCCGCATCTACGGGGCCCAGGGTCTCGCCTGGATCAAGATCAAGGAAGACACCTGGCAGTCGCCCATTGCCAAATTTTTGAGCGACGACGAACGTGCTGGACTGACCGAAGCCCTGGGACTTGCGCCCGGCGACATCGTCTTTTTCCAGGCGGGGGCTCCGGACATGGTCAACGCGGCCCTGGGAAATCTTCGTCTCAAACTGGGCGAACGCTTTGACCTGATCCCCGAAGACGAGTACCGGTTTGTCTGGATCACAGACTTCCCCATGCTCGAATGGAACGCCGACGAAAAACGGTGGAACGCCATGCACCATCCGTTCACCTGCCCCCAGGACGGCCATCTGGAACTGCTGAAGACCGATCCGGGCAAGGCCAGGGCCAAGGCCTACGACATGGTCTTGAACGGCAACGAGATCGGGGGCGGATCCATCCGTATCCACTCTTCCGAACTGCAGCAAGAGGTCCTCGCGGCCCTGGGTATCGGCGAGGAAGAGGCCGAAAACAAATTCGGGTTCCTCATCCACGCCATGGAATACGGCGCTCCCCCGCACGGAGGGATCGCCTTTGGTCTGGACCGGATGATCATGCTCCTTGGCGACGTCTCCTCCATCAGGGACGTCATCGCCTTCCCCAAGACCCAGAAGGCCACCTGCCTGCTGACCGACGCCCCCAATACGGTAGATCGGACCCAGCTCCGGGAACTGGCCCTCCGGCTCCGGGAAACCCAAAAGAGTGAATGAGATGAGCAAAAAAATAGTAACCTACCCAGATCCGATTCTGGCCCGCACAAGCGCGCCTCTTTCGGACATTACCGAGGAGATCCGGACCCTGGCCGACGAAATGGTCGAGACCATGTATACCAATGACGGGATCGGCCTGGCCGCTCCCCAGGTGGGTGAGAACATCCGTTTGGTGACCGTGGACATCTCCGGCCCCAAGGAACGCGAGGATCTCCGTATCCTGGTCAACCCGGAGATCGTCGAAAAAACCGGAACCACGGAATCCGAAGAAGGATGCCTGAGCGTGGTCGGCTACCGGGCCAAGGTCAAACGCTCGGCATGGGCCGGGATCAAGGCACTCGACCTTGACGGCAACCCCGTCGAGTTCGAGGCCGAAGACCTCATGGCCATCTGCCTACAGCACGAGATCGACCACCTGGACGGGGTCCTCTTCATCGACCACGTCAGCAGGCTCAAACGCACACTCTACGAAAAGAAGCTGACAAAATGGCTGAAAACCAAGCAACGCGACGCAAAAAAATAGTCTTCATGGGCACGCCGGGATTCGCGGCCGTGATCCTTTCCGACCTCCTCGCCGATGAAGGCGGGGAGGTCGTTGGTGTGTACACCCAGCCGGACCGCCCCTGCGGCAGGGGCCAGGTGTGTAAACCGTCCGATGTCAAGAAGCTGGCCCTGGAAAAGGGGCTGCCCGTATATCAGCCGGTGGATTTCAAGCAGGAAAAGGACCGTCAGGAACTGGCCGATCTCGAGCCGGAACTGCTCGTGGTCGCGGCCTACGGACTCATTCTGCCCCAGTCGGTGCTTGATATCGCACCCATGGGAGCGATCAACGTGCATGGTTCGCTCCTGCCCAAACTGCGCGGAGCCGCCCCCATCCAGCGGTCCATCATGAACGGCGACCATGTCACCGGGATCACCATCATGCAGATGGAAAAAGGCCTTGATTCCGGTCCTATCCTGCTGCAGCGTGCCATGGGCATCGGCATCCACGACACGGCCGAGTCCCTGCACGACGATCTGGCCAGCATGGGCGGAAAACTCCTGGTGGAAGCTCTGGACAAGCTGGAACAGGGGCTCATCCATCCCAAACCCCAGGACCACGACATCGCCACCCACGCGCCCAAACTCCAGAAATCCGAAGGGCTGGTGGATTGGAACCGGGCGGCCCAAGAAATCCACGACCAGATCCGGGGCCTCTTCCCCTGGCCCGGCACTTGGTTTTCCTTTGAGCGGCGACCGGGAAAAACCGTGAAGCTGACCCTGTACCCGGGAACCATCGGCGGTCCCGTGGAACCGGGGACGGTTCCGGGCACCTTCCTGGGCATGCGCGGCGACACCTTGGCCATTGCCTGCAAGGACAGGGAATACCTTCTCCCGATGATCAAGGCGGCGGGTGGTAAGCCGCTTGATGCCAGGAGTTTTTTCTGCGGATACCTGTCGTCGACGTGTTGAGATGACTTAATTCATAGTACCTTATACCCTCTATCCTTCTATTCATGTCCAAAAAAGATCAGACCCTCCTCACCCTGGAAGACGCCATCGAATCGACCTACGTGGCCAAGAAGCGCCTGTTCATCGGTCTGATCACCGGAACGTCGGTTCTCATCTGCCTGATTCTGGTTTTTCTGTGGCTCATTCCCACCGTCGGCCTTGCCTCCATCCATCCCGTGGCCCCCTGGATCTTCGGGTCGATCATCCTCATAGCCATCCTGCTGGTTGCCGGGGCGTCTCTGGCCTTGGTCCTGAACATCCTTCTCGGCAAAAAAATTTTTCTTTCGCGCAAGATGCGCGGGCTGACCATCAAGCTCTTCCTGCCCCTGATGACCATGCTCGGGCGGTTTCTGAACATCCCCAAGGCCAAGATCAGGGCCTCGTTCATCAAGGTGAACAACGAGCTCGTTCTCGGAGAAAACAAGCGATATCAGGCCGCAGACATGCTCATGCTCATGCCCCATTGTTTGCAGAACAGCCGGTGCAAAATCCGGCTGACCTACAACATCTACAACTGCAAACGGTGCGGGAAATGTCCCATTGCCGGGCTCCTCAATCTGAGCGATACCTATGGGATCAAACTGGCCATAGCCACGGGCGGGACCATTGCCCGGCGCATCGTGGTGCAGAACAAACCCAAATTCATTCTCGCTGTGGCCTGTGAACGCGACCTGTCCAGCGGCATCCAGGATGTCTACCCCCTGCCCTGCTTCGGCGTGCTCAATCAGCGCCCCCACGGCCCATGTTTGGATACACAGGTGCCGTTGGAGCATGTGGAGTGGGCGATCAGAAAATTTTTGGTCAAATCGGAGGGAGATGAGGGATGAGGATATACGATACAAGATATACGATATAGGATTCCTCAATTCTCGAAACCTCAACCAAAACCATTTCGAAATATTGAGTTTGCATTGCCCCCAGCATAGCGCGTGGGGTTCTTGGGGTAATTCATGAATTACCCGTTTTTCTGCGCCCCGGGAGGTGCAGAAAAACAGAGAGTAGCAAGCATGACGGGAATCGTCCGGCCCTCCTAGACAAGACGTTTTGCAAACGCCGTCATTCCCGTCAGTTACCTGAACCCAAAACCCATCTTTGCCCCACCTGGACCCGTTTTTGCCCTGTTTTCGAATGTGGTATCCATAAGGGCGGATATGGAATCCGCCCCTACAGGGTCACGCTGCATGTGAGATTACCGACCTCTCCCGTCTCCGGTCATCCTATATCCTTTATCATTTATCCTCTATCCTCACCTCCATGTCCCCAAAATCCCTCCCCCTCTCCCCCCTCCCGCCGGCACGGCGGGTTGCCCTGCAGACCCTGTATCGCTGTCTGCACAAAAATCAGGATCTCCAAAACGCCCTTGATCAGGCCCTCACCACAACCGCCATCGGTGCCCGGGACAAGGGCTTGGCAACGGAACTGGCCTACGGATATCTGCGCCACAAGACACGGTCGGACTTTCTGGTTGCCTCCTTCTTGAAATCACCGGACAAACTCCCCCGCCACCTGCTCCTTCTCATGGGGCTGGCCGGGTACGAGCTGGCCTGCATGGACAGAATCCCTGCTTATGCCACGGTGGATTGGACGGTGGAATGGATCAAGAAGAATCTGGGAAAGAGGCTGGCCGGAGTGGGGAATGCCGTGCTCAGAAGGATCGGGGAACTGGGGAAGGCTGCACAGGAAAAGGACTATTTTTGCAAGGACAAACCGGATACGGTTATTTTTTTGGCCCGGTATTATTCATGCCCGGCATGGATCGTGGAACTGTGGCTGCAAAGCTATGGCCGTGAAAAGACGGAGAGCTTTCTGAAGGAGTCTGTAACCCGACCCGCCCTTGGACTGCGGTGTGCGTCAGATCCGGATGCCGAGGCAGTGGCCCGTGAGTTCAATACTATCCTGCTTGGCAGGGAGGGCCATGCCCTTGCCCTGGAGCGGACACCGGACGGTCTGGACGCATTGCTTTGCAAGGGACAGGTCACCCGGCAGAGTTATGCGGCCCAAATCGCCCTGAACGCCCTTCAACCGCCCTCATGGCCGACACCTGTCTGGGACGCCTGCTGCGGTCGCGGAGGCAAGAGCATGGCCCTTGCCGGACAGGGAATCGCCCCCCTATGGGCCAGCGACATCCACACGGCCAGGCTGACCGGTTTTATGCGGGAATGCAAACGAACCGGAACATCCATCCCTGTTTTTCAGGCCTCGGCAAAAAGCACGCCTCCCCTTGGCACCACCCCGCGAACCATTCTTCTGGACGTGCCCTGCTCCGGCCTCGGTGTTCTTTCCAGACGTCCTGACAGCAAATGGAAGCGAACTCCCAAGGATGTGACCGCACTGGTCACAACCCAGCGGGCCATCCTGGACACTGCCTGGAGCACCCTGCCTGCCGGCGGAGTCCTCGCCTACCTCACCTGCACCCTGAACCCTGCAGAAAACCAGGAACAGATCACACGCCTCTGTAACGAACACGGGAATGCGGTAGTGATCAGGGAATTCGAGACAGGAATGGATGAGGGATTCGGGGAGTTTTTTTACGGGGCAACGATCAGGAAGAAAGGGGTGAAGGGTTAAGGTTTAAGGGTTAAGGGTTAAGGGACCGGCAGGTGATCTTTCGAATGAATGCCAGGAAGACACGAAACGGGTAGGGGCAGATTCCATATCTGCCCTCCCCTTCCCCCTACCCCGCCTTGCTCCGCACCCCTGCGCCTCCCCGCGATCCAGCCGTTATCACTCCCCGGAGGTATCCAGCCTTCCCCGGAAATCCCACCACTGCTCGATTTTCAGCTTTTTGGTCAGCTTTTCCATCTTTTCCACCAGGGAAAAGGCAAAATTTGCATTGGTGAACGACCCCGTCCCCACCTGCACGGCGTGGGCACCCACTAAAATGAACTCCATGGCGTCCTCGGCGCTCACAATCCCCCCAAGGCCCATTACGGGGATGCCGACCGTTCTGCAGGTCTCATGCACCATGCGCAGGGCCACGGGATGGATGGCCGGGCCGGACAATCCGCCAGTCACATTGCCCAGAAGGGGTTTTCTGGACCGAATGTCCACGGCCATACCGGTGATGGTGTTGATCAGGGAAAGTCCGTGCGCGCCTGCGTTCTCCACGGCCCGGGCAATGACCGTGATGTCGGTCACATTGGGGCTCAGCTTGACGATGACCGGCTTGTCCCCGGCCCGCTCGCACACCGCTTCTGTCACCCTGGCCGCCTGCAGCGGATCCTGACCGAAGGCTGCCCCGCCCTCCCGCACATTGGGGCAGGAGATGTTCACCTCCAGGGCGGCAATCCCCTCCTCAGCCGACAGCATACCGGCCAGTTCGCCGAAATCATCACTGCTGTGGGCGTAGAGATTGGCAATGACCGGGGTCTCCCTCCAGGGCAGCAGAGGCAGTTTGTCGCGCAGAAACGATTCTATCCCTATATTCTGCAGTCCCACGGCATTGAGCATCCCGCACGGTGTCTCAGCAACCCGGGGCGAAGGATTGCCCGTCCGAGGGGCCAGAGAAAGCCCCTTGACCACCATCCCCCCCAGCCGTGACAGATCCCCGAACTGCCCCAGTTCCACACCATAGCCAAAGGTCCCGGATGCCGTGATCACGGGATTCTTGAGTTCCAGACCGGCAAAATCAACGGAAAGATCCATGTGTATTCCTTCATTCGCCACGGGATGTGGCGGGGTATCGTATTTAAGGATATAGGATAAAGGATATATGATACAGGATTTTCAGCGCGGCGGTCGATTTCGGAAGAATCTGTAGGGGCGATTCGTGATGAATCGCCCCTACAGGTCTATCGACACAGAGCACCCGTTCCCAACTTCAGACAACGTTCCGTATCCTCTATCTTATATCCTCTATCTTATATCTTGTTGTTCCCAAACAACACCGCACTTTCCTCCGGATGCACCATCCCCATGGCCGTCATACGAACCCGGACAAAACGATAATCCCGGATCAGCGGATAGACCAGCACAATACGCAGGAGCACCTCCCACAGGGGCTTGCCCAGCACTGATTGGAACCGCCCCTCCCACCACCGATTGTTCACCCCGAAATGCCGGGTCCGCAAAATGAGATGCACCCCGATACGCCAATGGGCAAAGGCAAAACGTAATTTCCTGTAATCAATCATCTATATTCTCGTATATAACCATTCCGTACCCTGCAGCCAATGCATTCCCGTTCATAGTATCCCTCTCCTGGGAACGCCGAGCGTCTGCTCGGCACTGCGTTCACTCACCGGGCGGATGGGCCGGCATGATACCAATACCGTTTTCTCTCGCCTTCCCCGTGGAATGCCTTTGCGTTTTCATGGCACACGGTCTCCCGGACATCGGTCAAAAGGGCAGGCACGGGGGCCGGCCCCTACGGGTTTTCTATATCCTATATCCTATATCCTCTATCTTTTATCGTAGATCTTATATCCTGCCCTTCCCCAACCCCCGCGCCATCATCTCCCCCTTCTCCCCGCCCCCGGCCATGCGGGCGAGTTCGGTAACGATCTCCTTGTCTTTGAGACGGGTGCACAGGGTAAAGGTCTTGCCGTCCCTGACCTCTTTTCTGATATGGAAATGGCGCTCGGCCATGGCCGCCAATTGGGGCCAGTGGGTGATCAGGATGACCTGCTGCCGCTTGGCCAGATCCCGGATGCTTGCGGCCACCTTGTTCAGGGTGATCCCGCCGATGCCCGAATCCACCTCGTCGAAGAGGAGCGTGGGCATGTTCTTTTCCGCCCTGAGACCGACTACCGCCAGCAAAAAACGGGACAGTTCCCCTCCCGAGGCGATCTTGTCCAGGGGCTGGGGCGGCTGGCCCGGGTTGGGGACCCAGAAGATGCGGGGGCGGTCTTCCAAAATCTCGGGATGGATTTCTTTGTGCTCGTTCTCAAAGACGATCTCCAGCTTGTCGGAAAACCCCAGGTCCCTGAGGCGTACCTCCAGCTGTTCCTTGAGCACCCTTGAGGCCCTGTTCCTGGCCGCATTCAATCGCTCTGTCTGACTCTCGAGTTTCTCTGCCAGCTCGGTCCGTTTGCGTCCCAGCTGGGTGAGCTGCAGCTGACTCTGGTCGAGAAAGGCGATGTTCTCCTCGATTTCCTGTTCCAGTTCCAGAATCCGGTCCAGGGATCGTTTGAGCCGTCGCTGGAGCTGGGCCAGCTTCCACAGCCTGGATTCGATGGTCTCCAAACGGGCCTGGTGCTCGAAATCCATGGGCTCGCCGCGCAGCTCCCGGTCGAGTTCAAGCACGGACTGGCGGGCATCCTCCATATGTGACGCAAACTGACCATATCGCTCATCCAGTTCGGCCAGGGACTGGACATGGGAGTGCAGCACCCCCAGCCCTTCGAGCAGGGAAAATTCCTGCCCGTTGATCACCTCGAGGGACTGATGGATCATTTCCCGGGAATCGGCCTGGGCCTGGATGATTTTTTTCTCGGCCATCAGGGCTTGTTCTTCCCCGGGCTGGGGACCGACCTTCCGGATTTCGCTCTGCTGGTATTCCAGAAAATCCCGTTTCTCCTCCAGGCCCTTGACCCGCTCCCTGATTTCCTGTTCCTGCCCTAGAATCTGGACCATTTCCCGGACCATCTCCCGGTGGCGTTCGAGCACACCCGGATCGTCCAAGAAGCCGTCAACAATGTTCACGTGATAGCCGGGCCGAAGCAGTTTCTGCTGCCCGTGCTGACTGGTATGGATGAGCAGGCTGGGCCGCAGGGTTTGCGCTTTTTCCTGGGACCCCAGACCGTCATTGATGTAGATCCGACTGCGTCCGGTCTCGGCCAGAATCTCCCGCCGGAGAATGACCTCCTGACCATCGAGAATGAAGATGGCCTCGACCTGGGCCTTTTCACACCCCGAACGGATCATGGACGCAGAAATCTTGTCCCCGAGAATAAAATCAAGGGCGCTCAGAATAAACGATTTCCCGGCCCCGGATTCCCCGGTGAGCACGTTCAGGCCGGAGACGAAATCCATTTCCACATCCTCGATCAGGGCGAGGTTTCTGATACGTAAAAATTCGAGCATGGCTTACCTTGGCCAAAAGATGGTTTGAAAAATTGCCGGGACCTGCCTATCCGCTCCAACATCCATGTCACGACTCCGCTGACATGATCCGTGCCCATTGTTCCATCATGCCGCTGGGGTCCATGCGGTTGATCGTGCGCATGAATCGATCCTCCTGCCCCTGGTTCGCGGCCAGGTCGTGAGCGACCACGAGCTCTTCCAGCCCCTGACGTTTGCGGAATACCCGCAGGTTGTTCAATGCGAGCTCACAGCCCATCCGCCAGTCATCCCGAGCGCGCAGGCTGAGGAACGACAGGGTGCGCAATCGAGCCCCTTCAAGTCCCCGTTGGAGTCCGAAAAGCCGGGATATTTCTCGTACGAGCTCGGGGTCGTCCGGATCATATGACTCAGCGACAAGCAGACATTCGAGCGCTGTCTCGGGGAGGGATGTTTTCGGATTGAAGGCCACCCCTATCCGAAACACCTTTTTTTCCCTGAGCAAAATACGCGACCATGACCGGGCAATACCCGCAGGTCCGGAATCTCCTGCCCTCTCGCGAAGGTTGCAGGTCGTGATGTGGCGCAGCAGGAATTGCCTGGCCAAAGATGTTTGACCATGATGCAGCGCCGCCATGGACGCGCTCAGGTTCACCCCGAGATGATGGGCATACTGTCCCTGTTGGAGCACCGGAAGGATGAGATCACGAAGGCTTTCCCAGGAACCCGTGGCGTGGACGATGCGGATCAATGTCGCCAGTCCGTCGGGAGTGCAGGGGATTGCGAGCAGGATATCTCTGATGGGCGTGAGATCGATGGTGATGCGATCTGCGTCGTGGAAGATCCATTGCGTCATGGCCAGATCCACGGTGCTGTCGATCCCCCTGGATGCCGACCTTGGGGAAGACTCGCACAATGCAAGGAGACGCTTGGCACGATGCACGGGAAGATGCTCGTTGCGAACACGCTCGCGTCCGGCCAGCGCAACCATGCGTGCCTGGTGCGTGTTCGTGCGGTAACAGGCGATCTTGGATTCCAGCTCCAGGACATGATCGAAGGTATCCATCTCCCGGCCGGGTTCGAAGAGTTCCTCGAGCCCGTTGTCGAAACGCTGGTTGATGACCAGACACCCGCAGGAGGCAGCCTCGAAAGACCGGAAATTGACCTCGGCCATGATGGATTCATTGGGGGCGATGCGGGAATCAGCATACAGGGATTTCATGGCTGCAAAGCTGATATCCTGGTCAAACTTGGTCCCGAAGGTGGAACACAGAAAATCCACCAGATTCTTTCGGGGCATGCGATGGCCGGTGACCCGACCCACAAAGCACACCCCATGCCTCCTCCGTTCCCATGGGGTCCAGGGATGCTCGAACCCGTACCAGGGAAGCCAGGCAACGTTGGGCAGTCCCTGAAGCTTCAGCTTGTCGACCCAATCCTTCTGGGTCGTGAGCACGAGATCGAAAAGTTTGCCGTATGCAGCCTGCCAGAAGGCATTCAGATGGGTGTCGATGGACCAGAACGTCTTGGAACATGACCATTCATGCAGGTCCGTCAGGATCTTTCGTGGCCCCAGGGTTTCCTGCTGAACGATCAGGTCGGGTTTGAAATGTGCCCGTTCGAGAAGGGGGGACAGGCATGAATAGCCGGAGGATAAACGGAGCGCCAGGCAGGTATGGCCCAGGGATTCGAGGGCAGGAACAAGGGAGCAGTCGATACAGGCAATGTTCATGGTCAGCGCTGCTTGAGGCGGGGGTCGAGGAGGTCCCGCAGGGTTTCGCCCAGAAGATTGTACCCGAGCACGGTGAACAGGATGGACAGACCGGGAAACACGGAGAGCCACGGGGCGATCTCCATGACGTCCTTGCCCTCCATGAGCATGTTCCCCCAGCTGGGAACCGGGGGCTGGACCCCGAGACCAAGGAAGCTGAGGGCCGATTCCGTGAGAATGGCCGCTGCGATCCCCAATGTGGCGGAGACCAGAACCGGGGTCAGGGCATTGGGCAGAACATGGCGGGCGAGAATACGGAATACGCCCGCTCCGGAAATCCGAGCCGCCTTGACAAAATCACGTTCCTTGAGGCTCAGGGTCTCGGCCCTGACCAGACGGGCAACCCCCATCCAGGAGGTCAGTCCGATAACGATCATGATGTTGTTCAGGCTGGGTTCCAAAAAAGCAATGACCGCAAGGATGAGAAAGAACGAGGGAAAACAGAGCATCACGTCCACCCCGCGCATGATGATCTCATCCACCAACCCGCCGAAATATCCGGCAATGAGTCCGAGAACCATGCCGATGGAGGCGGAAATGCCCACGGCCACAAATCCCACCCACAAAGAAACCCGAGCCCCGTAAACGAGCCTGGTGAACACGTCCCGACCCAGGGCATCCGTCCCAAGAAAATGCTCGGGCCCGGGAGGACGCAGGATGGCGTCCACGTTCAGTCCATTGGGATCATAGGGACAGATGAGCGGCGCCAAGAGCGCCAGCCCGGCCATCACCCCCACCAGGATGATCCCCAGAATGAACAACCCGTATCTGGAAACAAAAAGTCGTGTTCGTACCGAAATCATGAAACGAAAAGTTCTCCTGCTGCAATGGAAAATGGTACGTTTCAGGCCTGATTTTCACTAATCCCCGTCATCCCGGCGCAGGCCGGGATCTTCAAGGAGATGGGCGTTGTAAAAAAGGTAACCACTAGCCAAACCCACAGAGATCCCGGATCAAGCCCGGGATGACGCCCCATGCCGGTCTGCGCACTGGGCACTGCGTACTGCGTACTGTGTACTGTGCACTGCGTACTGTCCTCCGACCTCCGACCTCCGGCCTCCACCGTTCCCCGCTCCCCACAATCCCTGTTTTCCTTCGCCTCCCGGGGCTCAGTCAAACGGGCAGGCACGGGGGCCGGCCCCTACACGGTCTTTCGTCTCCGGTCCTTGAACCTAAAACCTAAAACATAAAACATAAAACCTAAAACCGTCCCCCCTTCTTCCCCGCCCTGATCCTGGGATCGGCCAGAGAATATCCGAAATCCGCCAGCATGTTCCCGGCCAGGGTCAACACCGCCCCGAGGACCAGATTGCCCATGATGAGCGGATAATCTCGGGCCATGACCCCCTGATAAAAGAGCTGTCCCAGCCCGGGCAGGGCAAAGATGGATTCGATGATGACGCTTCCGCCGATAAGTCCCGGCACGGACAGCCCCAGCAGGGTGATCACCGGAAGCAGGCCGTTGCGCAATCCGTGATGGAAGATGACCGTGCGCGTGGGCAATCCCTTGGCCCTGGCCGTCAGGATGTAGTCCTGGCGGAGCACCTCGAGCATGGACGAGCGCATGAACCGGGACATCCCTGCAAGCCCGGTGATGGTGTACACAAGCACCGGCAGGGTCAAATGGCTGGCCAGATCCGTCAATTTGCCCCACCAGGAGAGGGACGCGAAATCCAGGGAAGTCAATCCCGATATGGGGAACAAAGGATAGGCGATCCCCAGAAAGAGCATGAGCAAAAGGGCCAGCCAGAAGCCGGGCATGGCGAATCCGATGAACACCAGCACCGTGGAGACGCGGTCGAACCAGCCCCCCTGGTAATAGGCCGAGATCACCCCGATGGGAATGGAGATCCCCAGTATGAGGATCAGGGCAATGATATTCAGGCTCAATGTCAGGGGGAGACGTTCCTTGATCTTGTCCCACACCGGACGATGGTCCCCGCTCATGGACCGCCCGAAATCCAAACGCACGATCCTCCCCATCCAGTTCAGGTACTGGATATGAATGGGTTTATCCAGCCCGTACAACTTTTCCAGCCGCTCCCGGGCCGCCTCGCCTGCCATGGGGTTGAGGGTGGTCTGCAGATCCGTGGGCGAACCCGGGGCCAGGTGAATGACCCAGAAGCTGAGCACTGTGATGCCGATAAAAACGACACCCAGCCACAGGAGCTTCACAACAACGTGTTTGATAAAGGGATGGATCATGCAACTGCCCGGAGGATCAAAAAGGGACCGAAGGGAGAATTCCCTGACGTATGGGTTTCATTGCCCATTTCAGGGCAAGAATCAAGACGGGGAAGGCGGAAGGGCTGTTTTAGGTTTTAGGGAGAAGCGCAGACCGGAGATGGGTAGGGGCAGATTCCATATCTGCCCTTTAGGGCGACAGGGAGAACGGAAACAGAAAACAGGTCGTAGAGACAAGGCCTGCCTTGTCTCTGGGGCGGCAGGAGGCGGGAGACAGGAAACGGGAGATAGGAGACGGGAGACGGGAAAAGGCGGAGGTCTGAGGTCGGAAGTCTGGAGTCGGAGTACGCAGTGTGCAGGGAGACCGGAAAAGGGAGACAGGAGACCGGGACATGCCTTCCTCATGGACTTGATCCGGGACTGCCTATCTTCCGTCTCCCGGTCAGTCATGAAGAAAAATATCACTTTTTTGAACTTTTTCTGTGCGCTGCGTACTGCGCACTGCGCACTTATTCCGTTTCTGTCTCCGTATTTCCCGTCTCCCGTCTCCGTATTTCCCGTCTCCTGTCTCCCGTCTCCTGTCTCCCGTCTC
>NZ_JBUDSQ010000055.1:0-18244 GCF_054921335.1 Desulfoplanes sp.
GATTTGTTAAAGGTTTTAGGTGATTGGGCGTCACGTAAAAGCAGGTTATCAGTGTATTTTTTTGTTCATGCAAGCAGGGACTTGTAGACGTTCATCATGTTTTCGGCGACCTTGTGTCCGTGGAAATTCAGGGCATGCTCGTAGCCTTTGGTGCGCATGTTTTTAGCCAGACGGGTATCATTGAGGACTTTTGTGATGGCGTCCAGGAGCTCGTCGGTATCGCCTGGTGTGGTGTACAGGCAATGGGGGCCTCCGGCTTCCCGGAAGCAGGAACCTGTGGACGTGATCACCGGGGTTTTGCTGAACAGGGCCTCGAGGATGGGGATACCAAATCCCTCGAAGCGTGAGGGATACACAAAAAGATCCGCCATCTGATAGATGCCGGGCAGATCAGAAGCGGGAACCGCGCCCAGCAAGGTGACCCCGTTCTCCAGCCCGGCCTGTTCGATGGCCGCGTGTAACCGGGCAGTATACCCCTTGTTACCGGTGCCCACAAGGACTAGGGGCGGTCTGGATTCCCGCGAAATCCTCCCCAATACACGGATAAGCGTGAGCACGTTCTTGCGTTCGGCCAGGGAACCCACATAGAGAATGTAGTTTTTCGGCAGGCTGTAATGATCCTTGATTTTCTGCCGCGTCGCGGCCGGAAACTCTGTATAGAAACTGCTATCGCAGGATTGGTAGACTACTTCAATTTTGTCCTCACTGATCCCGAAAAATTCGACCAAATCCGCTTTGGTCTGTTCGCTGATGGCGATGGTCCTGTCTGCACGACGGCAGCTGGATCGGTACTTGGACGTGTAGATGGCCACATCCAGTCGATTGTAGAGTTCCGGATGCCGCAAGAAGATGAGATCGTGCATGGTGACCACCTTCCGGGTGGTCGTGGGAAGGCCGTAGGGGATCTCGTGGGAAAGGCCATGGAAGATATCCAGATCATCGCACACGGTTTCCCTGCCCAGCAGAAAAAAACGCCATAGCGGATGAACCAGTCTGCCCATGGGCGTTTGTGGGGTCCGCACATGTATATTGTTGCCGTTGGCAAGGGTGACCGATTGATTCGATGTCTTCGGGGTGTACAAAAAATAGTGGTGCTGGGGAAAAGTGGCATGCAGAAGCCGCACGGTTGTCCGGCTGTAATTGCCGAGACCCGTGGCGTTGAGGAAATATCGCTTGGCGTCGAATCCGATGTGCATGTGGGCATGATCCATGGAAAGAATCGGGAGGCCTGGGGGGGGCCGGCCGCCCGGAAGAAGTCTTCCTCTAATCGGAGAAGGAGCAAACAGCAAGTCGGAGCGGATCGTGAAAATATGTATTCGTTAGACAAATAGAAAGACAGTGGGCAGTTGAGCACCCCCTTTTGCGACAGGCAGCAGACACCGACCGATACCACCATTCCCGTAGGGGCGGGCCCCCCCCCGTCTTTTCCCCCCTATCCTTCCGCCCGTTCCACGAGTCGTTCTCTGTCGATAACGGTCACGGTTCGGTCCGCCGTGGTCACGATCCCCTGGTCCACGAATTTTTTGAGGACCCGGGACAGGGTTTCCGGAGTAGTCCCGATGATCTTGGCGATCTCGCGTTGGGAGACCTGGAAGGTGACCGTGCCGCACTCGTGGTCGCATGTTTGGATGAGAAAGAGGGCCAACCGTGAGGGGATTTCGCGCAGGGATAGGGCATCGACCATGTCCATGGCCTTCTTGAGGCGTCTGGAAAGGATTTGGATGATCTTGAGGAGGAGATGGGGATGTTCGATGGTTGTCTTGCTCAGGCAATCCCATGACATGGACAGGACCGCGGCCCTTGCCAGGGCCATGGCACTGGCCGGTTGCACCGCTTCCGGGGCGAAGCCGCTGCACAGGCAGAACGGCTCGCCCGGTCCGAAGAGATACATGGTCTGTTCCTTGCCCTCTATGGAGCTGCGGAAGATTTTGACCGTCCCCTTGAGTACGACATGGAAGGAGCCCGCTGTCTCTCCCCGCATCCAGAGAATATCGCCTGAGTTGTAGGTGCGGGAATGGGCGCAGGATGCCAGGGCACGGATGTGCTCCTCGGAAAGGTCTTTGAACAGGGGGATGTGTCTGATGGTTGTGGGGTCGATCATCGATTTTTGAGGGGTTGTTCGTGGCGTTGATCCGGATCAATGCATGGGGGAGTGGAATGGGATAGAAGGAGGCTGTTCATTATCGACAAAATCCGGTACTGGCTGGAAGGGTGAGACCGTCCTGACTGGTTGCGTGTCGCCCCCATACCCCCTGTTCGTCAAGGAAAAGAGCCGTCATTATCGGCAACAAGGAGAAACGCCATGCTGCACTACCTGACCTTTATCCAGAAAAATCTCGTCTGGACCATTCCCGTGTCCATGCTTGCGGGACTGCTCTACGGTTACCTGTTCGACGCTGGTCCTTTGAAACAATTCATTATCCCCATCACCTTTATCATGGTCTATCCCATGATGGTCACTCTGAACGTCAAGAGTATCCTCAAGGGCAAGGATAGCAAACTTCAGGGAATTACTCAGGTGATCAATTTCATCCTCGTTCCCACCATTGCTTTTGTTATCGGCAAGATCTTTCTGGGTGGGGAGGCACCCAAGTATGCCCTCTGGGCCGTGGGGCTCTTTCTCATCGGGGTGCTGCCCACCTCGGGCATGACCATCTCCTGGACCGGATTCGCCCGGGGGAACAAGGAGGCGGCCATCAAGATGGTCGTGTTCGGGCTGATTATCGGTTCCCTGGCCGCGCCCATCTATACCAAGGTGTTCATGGGGGCGACCGTTGAAGTGGACATGCTGCACATGTTCAAGCAGATCGGCATCTTTGTTTTCGTGCCCCTGTTCGTGGGGCTTGCCACCCAGTTTGTGGGCAAGAAAAAATACGGAGAGCAGGTATGGAACCGGAAGATCAAGCCCCGTTTCCCGCCGTTTTCCGCCCTGGGCGTGGTGCTCATCGCCTTTGTGGCCATGTCCCTCAAGGCCCGGCATATCATCGCCCATCCGGGTGATCTGCTGATCATTCTTGTTCCCCTGGCGGTTTTCTATATTCTCTCCTACGGATTGCTCACCGTGGTGGGCCGGTACTTTTTTTCCCGGGAAGACGCCGTGGCCATGGTCTTCGGTGTGGTCATGCGCGATCTGTCCATCGCCCTGGCCATTGCCATGACCGCGTTCGGCAAGGAAGGAACGACCATCGCCCTGCTCATCTCCCTGGCCTATGTCATCCAGATCCAGTCGGCGGCCTGGTATGTCCGGTTCGTGGATCTCATCTTCGGCAAGGCACCGGCGGCTGAAGCAAAGGAAGAAACCTCCCCGGTGGAGGTCCCGGAGCCAAGACTCGATGGGGCCATGGACGTTTCCATCCGCAAGATCCTCTTTGCCACGGATCTGTCCGAGACCGCCCGGCATGCGGTCAGATACGCCTGTACCATCGGGAACACCTATGGGGCCGAGGTGCATGCCATGCATGTGGTTCCGGATGTGCTGGACGAATATTCTTCGGGAACCGGCAAGAATCTGACCCGTGTGGTGGATGATGAACAGCACGAGGCCTTCAACAAGACAAATCTGGAAGAGGCCCGGCAGGTCATGCATGAGCGGATGCGGGCCACATCGCGCAAGATTCTTGAAAAAATGCCCGCATGTCCCCTTTCCGAGAACCGGACCATCATCAAGGTCGGTGATCCCGTGGAAGAAATAGTGACCATGGCCGAGCAGGACGGGTTTGATCTGATCATCATGGGAACCCATGGATACGGCGATTTCGAGGAGATGGTCATGGGGAGCACGGCCGCCGGGGTCATCCAGCGATCAAAGGTGCCCGTGCTCGTGGCCAGACCGGCCTGACCGTCGCGATAAACGGGATGGCTTGTATGTAAAATTGGTTTGGGCAATACAAACGCAAAGATCCATTGATTATTTGTATTTGATTTGCCGTAAGGATCGGGTACTGAGGATAGAATATCCGTTCCGGGTGATGAACATCTTTGCGACCATCCCGGCTGAAACCGTCCGCACTCCCCATGAACATAACGCATATACATCTTCCTGCCAGATTTGAAAAAACACTGGACGAACTGGAACGTTCCTCAGGCGATGGCTGCAAGGCGGCCTGGCTTGCCAGGGACCTGATCGCGCGGATGAAAAACGGGGAAGATCCGGGTTCTTTGCCCCGGCAGACCCGTCACGGAGAACAGCGCATCAGGAATTGTCGGAAATTCAATCTGGGATCCGGGTATCGACTGGTGAGCATTCAGGCCGGAACGCATCTGTTTTTCGAGTATGTCGGTTCCCATGATCAATGCCACCTGTGGCTCGAGAATAATCGGGGCATGGTGCCGGTCCCGGCCGCCAATGAACGGATTGTTGTCGTTCAACCGGCCGTCGATCGGTCAGGAGCTCCCCGCCTTGAAATCCTTGAAGACGAGTATGAGCGGAGCCTCATGGAAAAACTCGACGACAAGACACTGCGGATGGTTTTCAGCGGAATATGCTGCCAGCAGACGTGAGGTATACTGCCAACTAGCGTACCAACATCAGTGATTTTTGAGATCGTGGAAGCTTTATACTCGACCCCTTAAATGCAAAAGGCCTGGAAGTTTGCTCTTCCAGGCCTTTTGCATTGGCGGTATGCTAGAAAAGGTTTTTTGTCTAACCTGTTTTTTTCAAAAAGGGACCCCCTCTCTTTCTTTCTCCTTTGTTCCAGCGTCCTATGTCAGAACATATTCCATATGACTACAGCAGATTACCACCAGAACCTGACCGGTCTCAAAAATTTCGGCCATGCAATGGTTGCTAGCTACTAGCCCCCGTGTGTGCTCCCTGCCAATGGCTTGATTGATTTTTCACATCCGTGCAGAGGGTAAAAAATTTTATTCGTGGCGCTGCAGGATTCTTTCCAGCCACCACAAGAACCCCCCGGTAAAAACCTACTCACTTGATACGATTGTGGCCAATTCCCGTACTCTATCACCGTATTACAATAAATTATACAAAGAAGCCATGTCATGAAGGGGAGGACTTTTTTGTGGTCTTGCAGATGGATGGGGGGCGCTGTTGCCCATGGCTCAAGAATTTGGCCGGCTAGCCTTGCTAGCGTGATCCGTGGCCCCGCTCTTGGGACTTCACGAGTATTGCTAAAAGGACTGCGCCGAGAATGCTGAATCCGAGACCGGCAATGGGCAGGCTCGTGTAGCCGAAATGGTCGGCCAGGCTGCCTGCTGCAAAGGCCCCAAGGAGACTGGCCACGGCCGTTGTCCCGTTGAAGATGCCCACGGCCGTGCCCTGGGGAAGGTCGGAAAGCTGGGCCGTGAAATCCGTTCCCGCAACAATGAGGGGGGACCAGGCAATGGGCATGAGAAAAAAGAACAGGGGTACGGCCCATGCATTGAACGGGGTTTCCACGACGGCAAAAAAGCACAGTGCGGCCAGCGAGACAAGGGACATGAGCGCCCCGATCATGACGACCCGGCCATCTCCTATCTTTTCTCCCAGGGTGCCCGAAGGGGCGTAGGCAAAGATGCCGAAACCGGCCCCGATGGCATAGTAGAGTGAAGACTGGGAGCCATCGATGTGATAGACGCTGGACATGAGCAGGGGGTAGAGATTGTAGATGATCCAGTTGCTGAACATGATGCAGAACCAGGCAACAATGTACATGGCAAAGGGCGTTTTGACGACGGCCGTGATCTCGCTCAAATGGTGGGGCAGGTTCTGCTCGTAGGTGTGCAGGATGGAGAAGGATCCCCGTGCCGGACGGTGGCGACGGCGCTCGAACCGTTGTTTGGGGTGACCGGCGGGCCGTTCGTGATCCGGCGGGAGATGCATGCGTCCCAGGATTGCCCCGGGGACCATGAGGAGTGCGGCCACCATGAGACCGAACCGGGGCGACCCCATGAGCATGGCCACCAGGCCGAGGCCGATGGCCTGTCCCGTGCCGTACAATGTCTGCAGCCAGCCTATCCGCTCGTCCCATTCGCTGCGTGGTTTGTTTTCGACGATGAACATTGCGGAGACTGTATTGGTCACAGCAGAGCCCATGCCCACGATGAATGCTAGGATTGTCCACACGCGGAGACTTTCGGTCAGGCCGAAGAGACCGAGACCGAGGGCTAGAAGGAGGTACCCGGAAAGGTAGGCGATATGGTAACGGCCTGTTTTGTCTGTCAGGGAACCAAGCACCGGAGCACACAATTGCCCGCCGTACATGGCCGCGACAACGGTTCCGGCCGCGACCGCATCCAGCGTTTTCCCTACGACCATGGGAATGAGTATGGGGGCAATACCCAATACCACCGCTCCCTGGAATGCATATCCGGCATACCACGTGTCGGAATATTTTCGGGCCTTTTGGACTTGGTCGGACAATTGTGTCCACATTTTTGGGTGACCTCCCGGGTTGCGGTAGAATCTCCGTTTGTCAGTGGCGTAACGCCTTTGACCGAGCGGAGACCGATTCGAATGACCTGGCTATTTTGACGTGTTGAACACAACATGACCGCACGGTGGTTCGGCAGGGATTGTCGGACCACCGTGCGGTGGAGCTATGGGACTATTCTTTTTCAGATGCAGCGAGCCCCCGAGGGCTGCGGGAACGTTGATATTTGGGTGACAGCGTCCCCAGGGCGATGCGGTCTTTGGCGACCATGAGCAGCACTACCGTGGTGGACACCCATGCCGACAAGCGGAACAGCGTGTGGAGGTTGTGTCCGAAGAGGGTGATGTCAGGGGTCCATATCCGCGAGGAAAAGGAGAGGACCAGCAGGGCGAAGGTCGTCGAGACCATGAGATGGTGTGCTTTTCTTTTCTTGATGTATAGGAAGAAAAAGATGCAGAGGTGGGCGAAAAAGATCGCCAAAAGGGTCTTGATCCAAAAAGATGACATGGTTGGCTGTGAGGGGTGGAGGGGTACATTCCGGGAACGCGGGCCCCATTTGTATGAACAAAAGAGAAGAGCGGGCAAATGCGCGGGATTGGGGCCGGGACACGTTGCCGGAACGCGGGCTTGGAGTGTCTCTTTACGGGGAATATGTCCGGGCTACCCGCGCTTGCGGTCCTATGATCAAATTTTTGAAACCCTGCGGTTGTGTTCCCGAAGATCCCGCAGCAGCTGAATAAGTTGGGTCCGTGTAATGTACCCCTGCTTGACGAAGAACATCCCGAGACGTTGTTGCTGGTTACGTTGGTATCTGAGCAGGGTCTTCACCTGGAAGGGAGTGAGCAGGTTCAAGAGAACCGCCTTTTCTCCGAACCGGCCGGAAAGGGAGCGTTCCTCCAGGATTTCCTGGACCTTTTCAGCATCGAGCCACCCCCACCTGGTGGCGATGACCCCGACAAAAGGGCGTTGTTTACGTTGCCAGACCAATCCCTTGACCAGGGCCTGGTGGGAAATGATCCCCCTGTGGACCAGATAGAGTCCGAAAAACATTTTTTGCTGGGGGATATGGATGTCGTGACGGGCTCTTGTTGCTGTGTGGGGGGGCTCCGCGCTAGATTGGGGTTGTGTGGGATGTTGGGAACGCGTGGAGGTTCGGGGCGGTTTGGCGGTATGGATGGATGGTTTCCAGATTCCCGAGTCGCGTTGCTTGAGGAATGCTTTGAGTACTTCGTAGGCTTCGGAAACGTTCCGGAATGCTTCGGTACGCTCGGCCTCCATGGCCTGACTGCCCCTGTTCATGAGGTCGGGGTGGGTTTCCCGTGCCCTGCGCCGGTAGGCCGATTGGACACCTGTCGGCTGGAGATAGAAGAGAAAATCTTTGGAAAGATTGATCTCCGGGCCGAGCAGGATCCGGCAGGCATCAAAGAGTTGGGGTTCGGGCAGGGACTGGATCAATCTGTTTCCTCCATGAAAAATCACAAAGATGTTTTTGCATACGTCATGAAGGCATAAATCTCAAGCAGCGAAAAGAGCTGTCCACCAGTAAGGGGAACGGTCGGGGGAGCAAAATCCGGACCCGAACAGTTAGATAACGTTTTGGACAGATCGCACCGTACGGGGCCGTGGGAGCTTTTCAGGTGCTCACTGGCAGCTAACCGCGGATTTTGGCATTTGTCTTCTCGGGATTTTTGTCCAGATGGACATGCCGGTTGGCTGCGGAACGGGCCAGCCGCTCCAAAATTCTTTTCAGATCCGAGTCGGTCATGGCCCGTTGGAGCGTGGGATCCGAAGCCAGCGGTTCGTTGATCCGGAAACCGGGGAGGGAATGGGGGGTGAGTACGATATCTTCTCTTTCAAAAACAACCTTGTCTCCTAAAATCCTGTGCAGCAGATCACGCAATGTCTGGAAGAAGAATTTTTTGACATCTTCGGTGGATTCGGCCTTGGTGATTTTCATCCGGTAGGTGGGAAGGAGTTCGTTTTCAAATTTGGTAAAAGAAATCTGTTCGCTCATATCCATTTCTCCGATGTGCCAGTAAAAAATACATTTTTGCAGGCAGGGTTACTGTTTGAGTTGAAAGGTTTGAGTAAAATCAAGTTGTTACAAATTTTTTTTGAGCTTGAACCTCGCTTTTCGACTTTTTGCAGGAGAGGATGCCCCTGCAGGGTTGGTCAAACGTTGGAATCGGTTGTAGCTTTCCGGCCCGTTGGTGTAATAAAAGATACTCCATCCATAGGTCGCTTTTATAAAAAACGCAATGACAGAACAAATTTTGTAACTATCAGGGCAAAAATTTTGTGTTGTAATGGGTTAAAATCCAATGCTAACCTTGAGTGTTGATTAACAAATCCGGAAAATTTGAGGATTGTGGAAATTCTGGTTCCTGAATGATGCACCTGGATAGTTACCAAAATTCAAGGGAGGGGTACGGATTTTTTAACCCCCCCCCTTTTTTTGATGATTGCGGTCGGCAAGCAGGTGACATAAGGGATTGGAACACAAGGAATATGGTAACTATTCAGGTACATTTTCCAAGAATCAGAATTGCAAGGTTAATAAATTCAAGAGAGTTATGAAATTATAGGTGGTTAAACCAAACCTACTTTGGAAGCCGTAGTTTTCAAATTTTCGATTATGTATTCCGCTATCAAGGCTTATCAGCTTACGGGCTCAGCAGCCCATGAGCTGGTAAGCTCGTAAACAAAAAATTCTTGTATCGATTCGTCACCAGAACTCACGTTTTCAAACTGGTTTTGGTTTAGCATGTAGGTCTTTCATTGCATGCATTTCTTACATCCTCCAATTTCTCAATTTTTTTGACCAAGGGGGGGCATGTGGGGGCGGTGGGGATGAGCTGCGTGCCTCCCGCGGTCGTCCTCTTTTTCTTTGCGGAAGGTCCATTATTCCTGGTTGCAAAAGACCGTTTTGGGGGAGGTGCTCGTGGAACATTCCGGAGTCATGCAAGCGCGGCAGGTCCGCAAGATCACCTGGGTGGGCCTGTTCGTCAATTTGGGGCTGGCCCTTTTCAAGGGCGTGGCCGGGTACATCGGAGCCAGTCAGGCTGTCATGGCCGATGGCGTACACAGCCTCTCGGACTGCGTGACGGACATTGCCGTGCTCATCGGCTCCCATTACTGGTCCAGGCCTCCGGATGCGGACCATCCTTACGGACACAAGCGGTTCGAGACGTTCGTGACGGTCCTGATCGGATTGGCATTGTTGGGGGCGGCACTGGGTATCGGCTGGGAAGCTGTTGATGCCCTCAAGGATGTCAGGCAGGAGGTTCCCGGCTGGATAGCCGTTCTTGCGGCCGCGGTTTCCGTTTTGGCCAACGAGCTCCTGTACCGTTGGTCCGCCCGTTTGGGGCGCGAGATAAAAAGCACCGCTGTTTTGGCCAATGCCTGGCACCACCGACTGGATGCCGTCAGCTCCATACCAGCCTTTCTGGCCGTGGCCGGGGCTATTCTCATTCCCTCATGGACCATGCTGGACAAGCTTGGGGCCCTGCTCGTGGCCCTGCTCATTCTCCAGGCCGCTTGCAGGATCATATGGCCGGGGCTCAAGGAACTCATGGATTGGGGTGCCCCACAAGAAATCTGCGACAGGATCCGTGGAGTGGCCCAGGCCCATCCGGAGATACTTGATGCACACAAGATACGGACCCGCTACCAGAGCGGGAGTATCTTCGCTGATATGCACATCGTGGTGAACGGGAACATGCCGGTCAGGGATGGTCATACCATAGCCGAACATGTCCGCAAGGCCGTGATCCAGGAGGTTCCCGAAGTGGTCGACGTGATCGTCCATGTGGATCCCCATCAGGTTTCCCGCGTCCATGTGGAGGATCCCTGTTCCATGGGGTGATGGTCATAACGCGCATCATCCCGGCGTAGGCCGTGATCCTGGTGTCATGCAACCTTACAGGCCACAAAGAGAGCTCGGGAGCTGGGAGATTTTGGATCAAGTCCGTGGATGGCGTATCAGGGTTTGTCCCCTATCCTACACCCTATCCTCCCCCCATCCGAATTCCCCTATGAGGGGGACAAAGGCCACTGCCAGCAGATGGTCCGTATGGAACCCGTCATGGGATACCCGTGTTTGGCGGACGAGTTGTTGGCCGTAGCGTAGACTTCCCACCGGCATGACCAGCCGTCCCTGAATCCCGAGTTGTTCGGAAAGCGGTCCCGGTATGCGTGGTCCTGAGGCCGTGACCAGGATGGCGTCAAACGGGCTTTTTTCCTCCCAGCCCAGCGTGCCATCGCCGATACGGACCCCGACATTGGTGATTCCCAGGTTGTCAAATGTTGTCTTTGCGTTGTGGGCCAGTTCGGGGACACGTTCCACCGTGTATACCATTCCAGCGATCCTGCTCAGTATGGCCGCTTGATATCCCCGGCCGCAGCCTATCTCCAGGACGGTCTCGCCGCCCTTGAGGCCAAGGGCCTGGGTCATGTAAGCGACGATGGACGGTTGGGAAATGGTCTGGTTCCATCCGATGGGCAGGGGGGAGTCGTCGTAGGCCTTTTCCCGCATGTCCCTGGGCATGAACAGATGCCTGGGTACCCTCCGCATGGCCGCAATCACCAGGGGGTCATGGATCCCCCTGGACTCGATCTGTGTCTCGACCATGGTCATGCGGTTGGCTCGGGTCGCGGGCGTATCGTATCCTTTCATAACATCCTCTCTTTCAATCCCTTGATTTTGATGGTAGACTTAAAATATAGTATGCATTTTTCCGGTATATATTTTTGTAACTATTCAGGTAGATTTTCCAGGGATCAGAACTGTAAATAGAAGAACTTTGAGAGATGTAAGAAATTTAAGAGATGTAAGAGATTTGAGAGATCATAGGTGGTTAGCGTGCAGGTTTTCAATTTCTAAAATCTCTGAAATCCTTTAGTCTCTGGAATTTATGGGCTGGCACTCAATTTTGGCGTTACGTTCCAGTCCATTGCTCCTGCTACATTTTGACACGGACCGTTACTATTTTTTCAGGTTACCCCATACGCAACCATTTTCCAAGGAGGATCGATGAAAACTGAAAAAGGCGCATGGAATCCTTATCTGGCAGGGGGACTCAGTGGGCTTCTCGGGGTTGTCTCCGTTGCCCTGGCGGGAAAATTTCTAGGGGCCTCGACCACCTTTGTTCGGGCCGCCGGGATGGTCGAAAGGATTTTTGTTCCCGAAACAGTGGCCAACATGGCGTATTACACGGCCAAAGGGGTCCGGTTTGATTGGCAGTTCCTGTTTGTTTTCGGAATTTTTTTGGGTTCTCTGATCGCTTCTCTTGCTTCGAGAACCTTTGTCTGGAAGCCTGTACCTGAAATGTGGAAGGACAGGCATGGAAGTGGGGTTGCCAAGCGTGGGGTCGTGGCCTTTGTTGGGGGTATCGTGGCTATGTACGGGGCACGGCTGGCCGGGGGATGCCCTAGTGGGCATGGATTGAGCGGATTGACCCAGCTCTCCGTGAGCGGATTCATCGCCGCCGCCTGTTTCTTTGGGGGAGGGATTCTCATGGCTTCCATCGTCTATCCGCGGACCAAAAAATAGGACTGCGGACGATGGGTAGAAAATAATTATCGGTACCACAATGCCGGAAATATTCCTCCGGCAGCATGCAAAGGAGGGACTGCATGGGGCTCATATATGGTTTGGTGACAGGCATGGTGTTCGGATTCCTTCTCCAGAAGGCCCGGGTCATCAGATACGACAAACAGCTTGGGGCGCTTCGGCTCAGGGATCTGACCATCGTCAAATTCATGCTTTCGAACATCATCGTGGGCATGGTCGGGATCTATCTTCTCAATGACGTGGGGATGGTCAAGCTCTCGGTCAAGGCGACATCGCTGGGGGCCAACATCCTCGGGGGGATTCTGTTCGGTCTTGGATGGGGGCTTTTGGGGTATTGTCCGGGTACCTCGGTGGGGGCATTGGGGGAAGGACGCTGGGATGCCTTGTGGGGTATAGCCGGAATGCTCGTTGGGGCTTCTCTCTTTGCCCATACCTATCCGGCCCTCAAGGCGACCGTATATACCTGGGGGAGTCTCGGCAAGATCACCCTGCCCCAGATTCTGGGGATCAGCCACTGGCCGGTGGTCATCGCGTTGGTGATCGTCTATGTGCTGCTGCTACGGTGGATCGAAAAGATGGGTCTGTAAAAGGAATGGAGACGGGAGGATCCGATGGGTTGGGGGCCGGACTGGGGTTCGAGGTCCGGAGATAACAGGGCATGCCTTGTCTCCGGAGGGGCGGGAGACGGGAGCTGAAGACCTGTCGGAAGTCGTATCCACAAAAAACGTCATCCCGGCGCAGGCCGGGATCTTGAAGGCCAGGAACGTGACCCAAACCTTCCGGACACGTTGAACCCAAAAGATCCCGGATCAAGCCCGGGATGACGGTATATTTCCGACCTGTGTAACCGGCTGCCGATCTCGGCCCCAGACATCGGCATTTTTTTCTATTCCTGACCCGGCCGCTCCAGACTTATACGTCCGATAACACCGTTTTTGAGCTCTCTGAGTAGAAGTTCTGCGGCCTTGTGCAGGTCGATGTCGCCCCCCTTGATCAGACATCCGCGTTTGCGGCCGATGGCATCGAGCAGGGCCGGGCCGTCTTTGGGGAGTTCCTTGAGTTTGTACCGTTGCATGAGCAGGTCGGGATACATGGCAAGGAGATGACCGCCCGTGTACATGGCCACCTCGGGATAGCTCATGGCCGTGTCCCTGATGGCACCGGATGCGGCCAGCAGGAAGGCCCCGTGTCTGTCCTCCAGTTTGGGCCACAGAATGCCCGGCGTATCCGAAAGAACGACCCCGTTTTTCAGGTCGATATGTTTCGGTTTCCGGGTGATGGCGGCCTGGTTGGCCGCTTTGGTTATTTCCCGACCAACAATGGTGTTGATCAGCGTGGATTTTCCCACATTGGGGATCCCGGCCACCATCACCCGGACGGGTTTGAACAGGTAGTCCCGCTTGGGGGTCATCTTCTTCGATAGACTAATGACCTTCATGGCTTGTTTTTTGTCCTTGGCGCACAGGGCCAATGCCTTGACGCCTTTTTGGCGCTGGAAATACTTGATCCATTCTCCGGTTGTTTCCGGATCGGCCATGTCCGCTTTGTTCAAGATGCGGATACACGGTCTGTCCGCCCTGAGTTCGCCAAGAAGGGGATTCATGCTGGAAAGGGGCAGCCGCGCATCCAATACTTCCACGATGACGTCTATGGACGGCACGACTCTGGCTATGGCCTGTCTGGCCTTGTGCATATGTCCGGGAAACCAATTTATTTCCATGGTGTGTTCTTCATTTGGGTTGGGGGTTAGTGTCGGGAATCCATAAGCTGTCTGTTTCGCCTAGAAAAGACTTCACACAGAGGATATTTATGGATAAGCACCGTTTCGGTATTTGACGATCGGTGTTTGTCAAAATTGTAAAAACGGGTTTTTGGAGGGGTACGTATTTACCATTTTTGTTGTTTGTCAGACTGTGTGATGGACGGATTGTGTTTTAAAATATTGTTATTATTGTATTTGACATATTTGGTCTGTAACTTGTTTCATCCCTGGTCACACCGCGTGACATTCAGTCAATGGTCCCGCCGGCCCGGGAGCATCCACCCTTTATAATCAAGGAGAAATCCATATGAGTGGCAATCAGTCCAGACAAGACGCCATCAAGGCAGTGACAAACTATGCGCCGGCTACCGCGCCCCTCAGCTATGCGGAAAAGAGCGCCGGCGAAATTTTTGGATCCAACGTGTTCAGTCTCGTCGTTATGGAAGAAAAGCTTCCCAAAAAGGTGTTCAAATCCATCAAGAAGACCATTGAAACGGGCGGGCAACTCGATCCATCCATCGCCGATGCCGTTGCTGCGGCCATGAAGGACTGGGCGGTTTCCAAGGGGGCAACCCACTATACCCATGTGTTCTATCCCCTGACCGGTCTCACGGCCGAAAAGCACGATGGCTTTTTGGAACCGGACGGGAAGGGAGGAGCCATGGCCGAGTTCAGCGGCAAGTTCCTCATCCAGGGAGAGCCTGATGCCTCCAGCTTCCCCTCGGGAGGGCTCCGGGCTACCTTCGAGGCCCGTGGATATACTGCCTGGGACGTGACAAACCCGGCCTATATTCTTGAGAATCCCAACGGAACCTTTTTGTGTATCCCCACGGCATTTGTTGCATGGACCGGAGAGGCCCTGGACAAAAAAACACCGCTTTTGCGATCCAATCAGGCCTTGAATGCCCAGGTCAAGAGGGTTTTGGCCCTTTTCGGACACGAAAAGGATGAAACGGTACAGTCCTTTGCAGGACCCGAGCAGGAATATTTCCTTGTGGACCGGAATTTTTATTTCGAAAGGCCGGATTTGCAGCTGACCGGCCGGACCCTATTTGGGGCAAAGCCGGCCAAGGGGCAGGAACTCGATGACCATTATTTCGGGGCCATACCGGAGCGTGTCCTTTCGTTCATGATGAACGTCGAGCATGAATTGTACAAACTTGGTGTGCCCGTCAAGACACGACATAACGAGGTCGCCCCGGGACAGTTCGAGATCGCCCCTATCTACGAACAGTCCAACCTGGCTAACGACCACAATCAGATCGTGATGACCACGCTCAAGGCTGTGGCCAAAAAACACGGTATGGCCTGCATGCTCCACGAAAAACCCTTTGCCGGGATCAATGGTTCGGGAAAGCATCTCAACTATTCCATCGGGACAAAATCGTTGGGGAGTCTGTTCGATCCCGGGGATACACCGCACGAAAATCTCCAGTTCCTCCTTTTTTGCGCAGCGGTCATCCGGGGGGTCCACCTGCACGGGGACCTCTTACGGGCCGTCGTTGCAACGGCGGGGAACGATCACCGTCTCGGTGCCAACGAGGCCCCTCCGGCGATCATGTCCATCTACTTGGGGGAACAGCTGACGGATATTTTCGAGCAGATCAAGAACGGTGCCTGCAATTCCTGCAAGACCAAGGGGGAGCTGCGTGTCGGCGTGGATACACTGCCACCGCTTCCCATGGATGCCGGTGACAGGAACAGGACCAGTCCTTTTGCCTTTACCGGGAACAGGTTCGAATTCAGAGCCGTTGGCTCCAATCTGTCCATTGCCGGTCCCCTGGTGTCCATCAATGCGCTCCTGACCGAGTCACTAGACTATATCGCCACCAAAATGGAATCAATGGATCTTGGTACTCCCGAAGCCTTCAAGGATGCTGTACTCGGGATCATCAAGGAGATCATCTCCGAACACGGGAGCATTGTCTTCAACGGCAACGGATATTCCGGTGAATGGCAGGAAGAAGCGGCCAAACGCGGTTTGCCCAACCTGAGGACGGCTGTCGACGCACTCCCCGTGTTGACCTCGGAACCCAGTATCGGGATGTTTACCACGTACAATGTGTTTAGTGAACGTGAGCTGGTCAGCCGTCAGGAAGTCTATCTGGAACAATACGGCCAGCACCTGGTTACCGAGAGCCTTTTGACGGCCAAGATGGCCAAGACAATGATTCTGCCGGCGGCCGTTCGTTATATGCGTGAGTTGGCCGATACCTGCGCGAGCCTCAAGTCTCTCGGCCAGGATTACGAAATTGAAATCCTCGAGGATGTCACCGGAAAGATGCGCAGCCTTAAAAAGGCCATAGGTGATCTTGAAACCCTCCTGGAAAACGAGATCGAAGACCCCTTGGAAAAGGCCAGATACATGTGCGACAAGGTTATCCCGGCCATGCTTGAGGTCCGCAGCTGTTCGGATACCTTGGAAGATATCGTCGCTGACGATCTTTGGCCCCTGCCGACCTATCAGGAGATGTTGTTCATCAAGTAGCTCCCAACCATCAGAAATCCATATTCCCAACAGCGAAAAAGGGACCCGTGGCAACCACGGGTCCCTTTTTCGCTGTTGGGTTCCAGGGCGGGAGGGACCAGATCCTTTTTTCTTGGGATTTCGATCCGTATATTGACAGGTGTGAGGAGGAAGTTTATTTGGCTAAAAAGGCAAATATCATTCATGTCGTGATGTTGTGGATTGGTGAAAAGGCCAAAAAAATTTTACCCGGCTTGTTGGCGATTTGGCCAATAATGCCCCCCAAGGAGTTTATATGGAACCTTTACGGACCATTAAGCCGATGCAACCACAGGAAAAAGCCTCGTGCGCCTGTGGTTCCGGACAGGACGGAGCATCTGGAGCCGGAACCCCTCATCCATCTGTTCCGATGTGGAGGATGGGGGGAATCGGTGTTCTCGTTTTTGTCGTTTGGTACGGGATCTATTCCCAGCTTCTCGGATTTTCCCGTTTTTTAGCCTTTGACCTTCTCGGGCTTGCCCCCGGCTCCCACCTTGGGGAAGCCGTGCAGTTTTTCGTCTACGATACGCCCAAGGTGCTCATGCTCCTTGGGATCGTGGTCTTCGGAGTAGGGATCCTGCGGTCCTTTTTCACCCCGGAGAGAACAAGGATGATCCTGGCGGGCAAGTCCGAGTCCGTGGGCAATGTTTTGGCCGCCTTGCTGGGCATTGTGACCCCTTTCTGTTCCTGTTCGGCCGTCCCCCTGTTCATCGGATTCGTGGCCGCCGGAGTGCCCCTGGGAGTGACATTTTCTTTTCTTATTGCCGCGCCCATGGTCAATGAAGTGGCTCTCGTCCTGTTGTACGGTCTTATGGGATGGAAGGTGGCTGGTCTGTACTTGGTGACCGGTCTTGGCATCGCCGTTGTGGCGGGATGGGTCATTGGACGGCTCGGGATGGAAAACCATATTGAGGATTGGGTGAGACTGGCCCGGAACGATCCCGCGGCAGGTGACGGGGCTGTTCGGTCCATTCAGGATCGGGTCCGTTATGGATGGCGGGCGGTCAAGGATATCGTGGGCAAGGTCTGGATCTATGTGGTTCTGGGGATCGCCATTGGTGCGGGTATCCACGGATATGTGCCGGAGAATTTCATGGCCCATATCATGGGAAAGTCCGCCTGGTGGTCGGTTCCTGCGGCCGTGACCCTGGGAGTACCCATGTACACCAATGCCGCCGGGATCATCCCCATCGTCGAGGCGCTCCTTGGCAAGGGGGCGGCCCTGGGCACGGTGCTCGCCTTTATGATGAGCGTCATTGCCCTGTCCCTGCCCGAGATGGTTATTCTGCGGAAGGTGCTCAAGCCCCGTCTCATTGCCGTGTTTGTCGTTGTCGTGGCAGCGGGCATCCTGTTCACGGGATATGTATTCAACATGGTTATCGGATAGGTTGTAACGGGGTTACACCAAATTCTGCGTCAGGGGGTCACTTTTCCAGCCAAAATATTGGTCGTATCCTGCGGCAAGGGGTCCGGGAACGCGGGGGGGGGGCTCGCCCGCTCCTTTTCCCGAGCATTGATTTGGAACGTGGCAACGTAATGGACAAATGCTGGCGGGCCGCCCGCGCTCCCGAGAAATAATGGCTCCACTTCTAAACCGGAACAATTTTGGAATGTTGGGTTTTTATCGAACCTCTGATCCAAGCGACGATCCGTAGGGGCACCCCTTGCGGGTGCCCTTTTGGCGAGGAAGCCCACCTCTGGGACGTTGCCTGGATTGGGCACCCGCAAGGGGTGCCCCTACGATTTGGTTGCCCTGAATTTAAAGCCAAACGGTCAGAGTTTTTTGGGAAAGTCTTATTACAAAATGAAAATGGTATCACTGCTGAATAGTTACTTAGGTTTTAGGTTTTACCTCCAAGCGGGTATAGAATTTTCTTGTCTTTTATGGCAGACTTTACAAGTAATGTGCTAAAATTATTTCGAAACATTGGATTTTAAACCAAACCCAGGTTGAAATATTGCGTCCTTCTCGACCCTCTGCTCCAAGCGACGATCCGTAGGGGCACCCCTTGCGGGTGCCCTTTTGGCGAGGAAGC
>NZ_JBUDSQ010000056.1:0-18013 GCF_054921335.1 Desulfoplanes sp.
AGTAAACTGTACGCCCTAAAACTTCGTATTTACAAAACAGCTACAAGTCTATGAAAGTATTCTTTTCACAATAAAAATCAGGATGTTAAAACGAAGACGTACTATCCGAAGGATTACGTTATACGATGTACTAGCCAACCCCTTAATATTTCGTGATAAACATACTATAATAGCCCCTTTTCAGTTCTTAAACCGATGTTTTTGCTTCTAAAAACATCGGTTTAAGCAACGAGGGCACCGCTTTTATCGAACTCAACATTGCAATCCCAAATATCTGGCCAAAATCCATCATGTCCAAACTCTCCCACTACCAGCACCTCTTTGCCAAACTCAAACCCAACAAAAACCGGCATATCTTTCCTCCGACCACAATGGACGGGGCTCCCGACAAGCCTTTTCTGCTCCTGGCGGTCATGGACCTTGTGGCCGGCGGAGTTATGACAACCAACCAGATCAATCCGGATCAGGATCTGATCGACAATTTTCTGGTCTATTGGGACGGGATCATGGGGCCGATCCGGCCGGTGAATATCGGGCTGCCGTTTCATCACCTGGCGACACAGGGATTCTGGCATCCGGTACGGCGACCTGATGGGGGGAACGGGGTGCCTTCTTCAGCACCCCAGCTGCAGAAAGCGTATGAATACGCCCGGCTGGATCAGGATCTGTTCGTGCTGTTTCTCGATCCTCTGGCCCGGGAGAGCCTGCGAAAAGTGCTTGTCGAAACCTATTTCGCCCCGGAGATCCGGACAAAGCTCTGGGAACTGGGTACGACCACGGCTGATTCACTCCAGTATGCCCGGCTTCTCATGGCCTCTGAGACCGTTCACGAGTATCGTCCGGAAAACGATCCTCCCCGCCGCCCCGGTGAGGGATCAGGGATTCAGGCGGGCGTGGTGCGGGTCTATGCCAACCGCTGCGCCCTGTGCGGTATCCGCATGATCATCCCGAACGGCCATACTGCTGTTGATGCGGCCCACATCAAGGACTGGGCCATCTCCCACAACGACCATCCCACTAACGGCTTTGCCCTGTGCAAGCTCTGCCATTGGTCGTTCGACAACGGGCTAGTCACGGTCAGCGACTCCCTGTGCATCGAGGTGTCCAGGGTAATCAGACAGGACCCGAACCTTCCCGGCCATCTGGCGTCCTTTCAGGATCGGGACATCATCCTTTCCCGGGATCATGACATGTACCCGTCCATGGAAAATCTGGCCTGGCATCGAAAAAAGTGTTTTGTGGGGTGATCGTCATTCACTACGATGTCTGGGCGGGGAAAGGTGTTTTTATCCTGGGAACGCCGAACGGGCGGTTTATCGGGGGGTGGGGTGACAGGTTGGCGTCGGAGACAATCTTCATAATCGTCGGAGATCCCGTCCTGCGCCGGTATGACGGTGATCACCAGCCGACAATTCGACTCCTGTACAAAGCGGCAACTCTCCTTCAGAACCCGACATCCCCCTTGCCCTTCTCTGCGCCACCGCGCCTCTGCGGGAGAATGGTTTTTCCTTTTTGGTCAGGTTCTGTTACCTGATTCTGTTTCTCCATTTTCAGCTGCTAGCTCAATGCTAGCGACAGACTCAGTCCCCAAATCCCTCGTACGATCCTCCACGTTTCCTTTCCTGATATTGCCACGAGCATAATCCTGTCCTCCCTCCTCCCTTCTCCCCTGTCTTTCTCCGCGCCACTGCGCCTTTGCGCGGGAATGGTTTTTCCGTGTTGCTCAGGTTCTGCTACCCGACCGAATACTTTCAACCGAAAGTACCGCAAGTTTGTAAGCAGAACGCATAGTCATTTCGAATAAAACATATATTTCATTATAGACGCATACTATATTACAAAACCCTATTGCATCTTTTTAATATTTGGAATAAAGCTATCACAATTTTTGTATTTTATTCCATTCAGAATCATTCACAGCAGTACAATCGTAACAGCAATCCATGCTGGTCGTTTGTTTTCAGATTATTTTGTATCTTTAACAAGGGGGAAGACATGACCTGTCTTAACGGGTTTGGAAAAGGCTGTGCCGAAGCACACCTAGCCACTGGAGAAGTTTCACGGCGTGATTTCATGAAATTCTGTACTGCAGTGGCTGCAGTCATGGGAATGGACGCCACTTTTGCGCCCCAGGTAGCCGAGGCCCTGACCAGAAAAAAACGGCCCTCGGTAGTTTATCTGCACAACGCCGAGTGTACCGGATGTACCGAGGCTATTCTGCGGACGGTCGCCCCCTACATCGGCGAACTGATCCTGAACACCATTTCCCTCGATTACCACGAAACACTGATGGCCGCGGCCGGTCATGCCGCTGAAGAGGCCCTGGAACAGGCCGTTTCGAATCCAGAAGGGTACATCTGTGTCATCGAAGGGGCCATCCCCACGAAAGACGGGGGCATCCACGGAAAAATCGCCGGACATACCATGCTGGACATCTGCAGCAGGATTGCCCCCAAAGCAAAAGCGGTTATCGCCATGGGCACCTGTGCAACGTATGGCGGTGTCCAGGCGGCAGCCCCCAATCCCACTGAGGCCAGGGGGATCGGAGATGCGTTGCAACACCTCGGGGTCAAACCCATCAATATCTCGGGTTGCCCGCCAAATCCCTACAATTTCGTGGGCACGGTGGTCCATCTTCTGACCAAGGGAATGCCGGAACTCGACAATATAGGGCGTCCGGTCATGTTCTACGGTACAACGGTACACGAACTCTGCCCCCGGCTGAAACATTTCGAAAATGGAGAGTTTGCACCCTCCTTTGATTCGGAAGAGGCACGCAACGGCTGGTGCCTGTATGAACTGGGCTGCAAGGGTCCGTATACCTATAACAACTGCCCCAAGGTCAAGTTCAATCAGACCAACTGGCCCGTTGAAGCCGGTCATCCCTGCATCGGTTGCAGCGAGCCCGAATTCTGGGATGCCATGAGCCCCTTCTACGAGGAAGGGTAGGGACGGACGAATCGATCATACATATTCACTTTATTCCGGGGCGGATGTGCCTGCAAAAAATACATTTTTGCGGGCAGGTTTAAGGTTTAAGTTGAAAGGTTTAAGTAAAATCAAATTGTTATAAAATTTGTTTTTGAGCCTGAACCTCGATTTTCGACTTTTTGCAGGAGCATCCGGGATGCCGAAAAACCATGTCCTGGACTCTCTCAGATACAGAAAGACTCCTGCAGGATATTCCATACGGATCTCCTGCCCCCGGTGTTCTTGCGTGTCTTCTTCGGAAAACTGCGTGTGAAGAATCGACCGTCCTGCATGATTTCCCGGCATGGTCGGGAAACTGAAAAAAGATCCACATTTCAAGGAGGATTAATTTATGTCCGGTTGTCATCCCAAAGCCGCGCCAGCAGCGGTTGTTCCACCAAAAGGCAATTTCAGCGGCCCCATTGTGGTCGATCCCATCACCAGAATCGAGGGCCATCTGCGCATCGAAGTCGAAGTGGACGACGGCAGAATCTCCAAGGCATGGTCCAGTGCCCAGCTTTTCCGAGGACTGGAAATCATCCTCAAAGGGCGTGATCCTCAGGATGCCCAGCATTTTACCCAGCGGACCTGCGGCGTGTGTACCTACACTCACGCCCTTGCATCCACGCGTTGCGTTGAAAACGCCCTGGACGTGCATATTCCTGAAAACGCCACGCTGATCAGAAATCTGGTCCTCGGTGCCCAGTATCTTCATGATCATATCGTCCACTTCTATCACCTGCACGCCCTGGACTGGGTGGATGTGGCTTCTGCCATCAAAGCCGACCCCTTGAAGACGGCAAAGATCGCGGCTCAGCATTACCCGGGCAAACATTCGGCCGAAGAGTTCACAAAAGTGCAGAAACAGCTCAGTGACCTGGTTGATTCCGGCCAGCTGGGTATTTTCACCAATGCCTATTTTTTGAATGGGCACGAGTCCTATTACCTGAGTCCCGAAGTCAATCTCATTGCAACGACCCATTATCTCCAGGCTCTTCGACTGCAGGTGAAGGCTGCCCGGATGATGGCCGTTTTTGGTGCCAAGAACCCCCATACCCAGTTCACCATTGTGGGCGGAGTCACCTGTTACGACAGTTTACGTCCGGAACGGATCAAGGAATTCGAAGACCTGCATGCCGAGGTCCAGGCCTTTGTGGAACAGGTCTATATTCCCGATCTTCTGGTCATCGGAAGCGCGTACAAGGATTGGGGGGATATTGGCGGATGTACCAATTTCATGAGCTTCGGAGAATTTCCCACGAACGAGTTCGACCTTGAAAGCCGGTATTTTCCTCCGGGAGTGATCATGAACCGGAATCTGGGCGAGCCGGAACCTTTCGAACCTCAAGATATCGAGGAACATGTCGCCCATAGCTGGTACGAGGGGGACAAGGCGTGGCACCCGTACGAAGGCGTTACCGATCCCAAGTATACCAGTCTGGAAGACAAGGACCGGTATTCCTGGATGAAGGCGCCCAGGTACAAGGGCAAAGCCATGGAAGTCGGCCCCCTGGCCGAGATCCTGGTTGCCTACAGCCGCGGGCACAAACCCTCCATTGCTGCTGTGGACATGGTTCTGGGCAAACTGGGCCTGGGCAAGGAAGCACTTTTCTCCACCCTTGGCCGGACCGCCGGCCGCGGCATCGAGACCCTGATCACGACCCAGGAAATGGGCAAATGGATCATCCAGCTCAAGGGCAACCTGGCCGCGGGCAAGAAGGATATCTGCGTCAAGTGGGATATGAAAAAGGAAGCCAAGGGGGTTGGTTTCGTCAATGCACCCCGTGGCGGCCTGAGCCACTGGATCCGCATCGAAGACGGCAAGATCGGCAACTTCCAGCTGGTGGTCCCATCCACCTGGAACCTCGGTCCCCGCTGTGCTGCGGGCATCCCCAGTGCCGTTGAAGAGGCCCTCGTGGGTACACCGGTCCTGGATGCCTCACGGCCTGTGGAAATTCTACGTACGGTGCACTCCTTTGATCCCTGTATCGCCTGCGGCGTGCATGTGATCGATTCCAAAACCAATGAAGTGCACAAGTTCAAAATTCTATAAATCCACTATCCCCCGGCAGCATGGCTGCCGGGGGATAGTAGACAAGCACAAAGGGAGTCGTGGTGGCTGCATTCCGGGAAAAAACACCCCGCATACTGATTCTTGGTGTTGGTAATATCCTGTTCACCGATGAGGGTATCGGGGTCAGGGCAGTGAACTATCTGATTGAAAAATATACTTTTTCCGACAATGTGACTTTGAGGGACGGCAGCACATTGGGGATTGAGCTCATGGATCCGATCATGCAATGCGACCACCTTGTCGTGCTGGACGCCGTACTGGGTGACGAACCGCCCGGCAGTATCTATCGACTCACCGGGGAGGATCTGCGAAAGAGCATTTCTTTCCGCAATTCCATGCACCAGACCGATCTCGTGGATACTCTGATTTTTTGCAGACTGGCCGGAAAATGTCCTGAAGCGGTTATCATCGGCATGGAACCCGAAGATATGGAAACCATGTCCATTGAACTTTCATCCTCTGTCAGAGAACGCATACCATTGATGGCTGTTCGCGTTCTTGAAGAAATTGAAAACCTTGGCGAAGAATACGATCATCGGGTTTGCGGTGTTCCCCAGGGTGGTAGCGTATGTGTCTCGCGGTTCCAGTACAAATAGAATCTCTTGAAAACAGCCTTGCCCGATGCCGGGTCGGCGGGGGCGCCACGTTTTTGAAGGTATCGACCATGCTTCTGGAAAAACAACCCTGCGTGGGAGAATAGTAACTATTCAGCCGATGAAGGCTCGATCATGCATTGCTCCTCCCGGGAACGCCGAGCGTCTGCCCGGCACTGCGTTGACTACATGGCAGGAACAAGGGCAGATGATGCCGGCCAGACAGTATAAAGCTGTACCCTTCAGCTGTTGCTCGAAACGCCGAGCAGACGCTCGGCGTTCCCAGGAAAAAACTCGTTTGGAAGGCCGGTTGTCGTACTGATTCAATGATACTTGGCCAGGAAGAGACAGGCCCCCGGAACCCAACAAGAGCCTTATAATTTTGATACTGATCTTGATTGCCCTCTCACTTCGGAGCACGGCAGAAAGCATAGATATTCCCTGTTCGGTAAACACACACGGGCTACTGGTTGAATGCTTCAACGATTTGAACCGGTCACAATTTGTGACCAGTTCCTTTTTTCTGTTTCCGTGAGTTGAAACCGAAACTCCTGAGGGAAACGTTCAATATTTCTTTTTACGGCCTGATTGAGGGCTTTTGTTCCAACATCATCGCCTCCGCATCACCTTTTGTATTAAAAGTACTGGATTGGACCGGCCATCCTTTCCGGCGAACTTTGACCTGCCATTGTCCTGTTCCACGTTTCGTGATGGTTGCCACTGGGATCCTCCGTTTTTTTGCAACTGTCCCAGAATTGTCCCAAAAAGGCGAGACCACGAAAAAAAAGAGGTTAGATTTTCATCTAACCTCTTGATTTCTCTGGTGGGCCACCAAGGAATCGAACCTTGAACCTCCTGATTAAGAGTCAGCTGCTCTGCCAATTGAGCTAGTGGCCCGGCGGGGTGTTGTTTGGTCTCCCAAGCAACGAGAACGACTCTTTATGGATTTTGGCGGTGGGTGTCAAGAAAATTGTTTGGAAAAATGATTTTTCGGGGAATGCTGGTGATGATTGGTCAGCGTATACACCGTATTGGTGGTGTCTGTGTATATATTGAGGCAGGGCATGGTTTGGTGTGTCGGGTCCTTTCGTCTCCATGCGTTTTCTCCTACGAACGTTATCCTTCCTTGCTCTCCGGCTTGGGCTGGGCGGCTGCCTGGTGTTCGGCCGTTCGTTTTTTGACCACTTCCCCGGGATTCTCAAGAAAAAAGACCAGAATGACCAGGGCCCAGAAGATGGCTGCCTGGTAGAGGGAGGTGTCGTTGAAGGCCAGGTTCAGGGCCTGTTTGACCATTTGCTCGTAAAAAAGGGCTGCTGCGGCAACGGTTTGGTCGGTCCAGGTGCCCAGCTGGGTGCTCAGGTATACTCCGGCCTGTCTGAGCTGTTCCATGAATAGTGGATTGGCGTCGTAGACGTGTTCTGCCAGATAGGTCTGGTGGACTTGCGCCTTCCGGGCCAGCATGGTGGTCACAAAGGCCGTGCCGAATGAGCCGCCCAGGTTGCGGAAGAGGTTGAACAGGGCCGAGGCGTCGTTCATGTGCTCCTTGGGCAGGGAGATCATTGCCAGAAATGAGATGGTCACAAAGAACATGGGCATACTCACGCCCTGGATGACCCGGCTGATGATGGCCGTGAGCATGTCGGTCTGCAGGCTGAATCCGGCCATATAGAAGACGGAATACCCGGAAATCACAAGCCCCAGGCCGAGGATGAGTCTGGCGTCGATTTTTTCTGTGAGACGGCCGACAATGGGTAAAAAGATCAGGGTGAGTATTCCCCCGGGGCCAAGGACGAGACCCGCCTGGAAGGCCGTATAGCCAAGGAGCTCTTGGAGAAAGAGGGGCAAGAGGACGATGGACCCGAAAAAGGCAAAGAATCCGGCGAACATGATAATGTTACCGGCGGCAAAGCTCCGGTTGGTCAGGAGCCTGAGATTGAGGATGGGGGTGCTTGTTCTGAGTTCCCACCAGACAAGGGAAACCAGGCTGACAATGGACACCGCCCCCATGACGCATATGGAAGTGGAGGCGAACCAATCCTCCTGCTGTCCCCGGTCGAGAACGATCTGCAAACAGCCTATGCCGAGGGTCAGCAGGACGAGGCCGACATAGTCGATACGCTCGTCATTGGCGAGCCGTTTGATGTATGGCGGGTCCTGGATGAAGGTCCAATTCATCCACAGGGCAAGGAGGCCGATGGGCAGGTTGATGAAAAAGATCCAGTGCCAGGAGTAATTGTCCGTGAGATATCCACCAAGGACCGGTCCAAAGATGGGACCCATGACCACGCCGATGCCGAAGATGGCCATGGCCAGCCCGCGTTTTTCCGGGGGATAATTTTCGAGAAGGATGGCCTGGGACAGAGGTTGCAGTCCGCCCCCTCCGATCCCCTGGAGAATCCTGAATCCGACCAGGGCGGAAAGGCTCGTGGACATGCCGCATAAAAGGGAGCTGGCCGTGAAAACGGCAATGGAGAGAAGAAGGTAGCGCTTGCGACCCATGAGCCGTGAAAGCCAACCGCTCATAGGGATGATGACCGCATTGGCCACCATGTATGAGGTCAAAACCCACGTGGCCTCATCCCGCCCCGCGGACAGGCTGCCCCTGATGTGGTCCAGGGCAACGTTGGCCACGCTGGTGTCCAGAACCTCGATGAGCGTCGGGATCATCACGCTCAGGGTGATCATGAGCACCGATGCCGTGGTGGCTGCTGTGGAAGGAGAGGAGGAGGGCTGGGTGGGCAAGGATCAGGGCTCGGAAGTGATAAGGTTGAGATGATAGAGGACAGAGACAGAATGGTTTAGGTTTTAGGCAACGGCGTCCTCAGTTCCCCCGTGGATCGTAGCCCCGCCGGTTGGGGCAGAGGGTTGGGGATTGTCGGTAACAACGAGGAGCGAAAAACCAAAAACGGCTTTTACCGCGGGGAGAAGAGGTCCAAAAAAGTGACAACTTTCTATAGAACCCGGCATGCGCGCTGTGACCTCCGGTCCTTCTCTTTTATCGGGTAAAAATGGTGGGAACCACGCTCATGCCGACCCTGAGTTCCGGGAGCTGGTCCGGCGGGGTGGTCAGGCGGATCTTGACCGGGATACGCTGGACCACCTTCACGTAATTACCGGAAGCGTTTTCTGGGGGGAACAGAGAAAATCTGGCCCCGGTTCCGGCCATGATCGAGGCGACCGTGCCGGTGATCTCGGTGTCGGGATAGGTGTCCACGCGGACCTCGACTTTTTGGCCCGGTCTGACAGCGGTCAGCTGGGTTTCCTTGTAGTTGGCGGTGATCCATAGATCTTCCGGGGCCCGGGCAACGATGTACATGAGTTTCTGTCCGGTGGCGACCATCTGGCCGGGCAGAATGGATTTACGGGTCACGTAGCCTGAATTGGGTGCGCGCAGAACCGTGTAGGAACGTTCGAGTATCGCCTGGTCCAGACGGGCTTTGGCCAACTCCGCGACCGCTTCCTGGGCCAGGACTTCCCGAGAACGGATTTTTGCCTGGTCCGTGCCTGTTTTGGCCAGGCCGATGCGAGAGCGGAGTGCTCGGCGCTGCTCTTTGAGTCCCTCCAGCGCGTGATTGGCCGCGTCAACAGCGGCCCCGGCCGCCTCCACCTGTCCCACGAGTACGTCGACCCGAGTGTTGTCACTGTCCAGGGCGCTTGCACTGCGCACGCCTTGTTCGACCAGGCGTCGGGTCCGTTTGCGGTCCAGCCTGGCCTGTTTGAGTTGGGCCACGGACTGGTTGTTCTGTTTGACGGCCAGGTTCCGCTCTGCCGCGGCCTGTTGGATCTGTTTGCCCAACGAGTCCAGATTGGAGCTGGCCTCCTCGACCCGGTAGGTGGTCTGGTGCTCTTCAAGAGGTACCCCGATGCGCAATGCCTCGAGTTTGGCTTCAGCGGCTTCGAGATCGGCTCGGGCCTGGGCCACCCGAACATCGAAATCCTGCACATCGAGTCTGACAAGGACCTGATCCTTATCCACTTTTTCATTGTCTTCGACCAGAACCTTGTCCACATATCCGGATACCCTGGGAGTCAGGGTGTAGATGTCCCCGTCTACAAAGGCGTCGTCCGTGGTTTCATGGCCGAGGGTCAGTACGTAATACCCACCGGCTGTCATCCCGATAAGCAGAAACACGATCATGGCGGCGATCTTGGATCTGCCTTTCTGGCTGGATGTTTTCGATGTACTCACACAATTCTCCTTGCAGGGTCATGGTCTGGGATTCCGGAGGTGGTAGTTTTTGGAGGGGTGTTTTGGCAAGTCCCAATAACACGCCGAACATGTCGAAATCCCAGCTATTGTGATCATGCCGCCGGATCGCCTACAATCTCAAAATTTCTACAATCTCCGAAATTTTTTAACTCTCTGAAATTTCTAAAATTTCCAATTCTTGTTCTTGAAAAATGTACCTGGATCGTTACGATTGATGTTGTAATAGATATATCTGTACCTATGTTCGAACGCATATGCCTGGATCCGAAAAGCCCGTCTGGAACATTTCCAGACGGGCTTTTCGGGTAATGATCGATCATGCTCGGTCGTCATTTGTTCCACAGAGCACGGCCCGCAACGACGATGAAAAAGGTCACCGTGGCCACGGCAATGATGGTCGCACCGGTGGTCAGGTCGAACTGGTAGGAGAGAACCAGACCTATGGTGCAGAAGGCCATGCTCCACAGGGAGGCCATGGCCATCATGGAAAAGAGGGATCTGGCCCGTTGTCCTGCAAGGTAGGGGGGGATGCTCAAGAGGGCGATGACCAGGATAAGACCGACCACCTGGATGATCATGACCACGGAGACAGCGACCATGGCCAGCTGCACGAAATGGAGCAGGGCGACGGGCACCCCCTGGGTGCGGGCGAATTCCGGCTCAAAGGACAAAAGCAGGAACTGCCGGTAGAACAGGGTAATGACCAGAAATATGACCGCGATGAGTACGAGCATGATCCACAGATCCTGCCTCGGTACGGTCAGGATGCTCCCGAACAGATAGCTCATCAGGTCCACATTGTACCCGGGGGTGATGTCCAGAAGGATGATCCCCGTGGCCATGCCCGCGGCCCAGAGGACCCCGATGATCGTGTCGCTCTGCTGGGGTTTTTTCAACGTGATGGCGGCCATGATCCCTGCAGCGGCCAGCGTGAATACGAGGGTTGTCGGCAGGACCGGCAGTCCCAGGAAAAAGGCCAGTCCGATCCCGCCATAGGCCGAGTGGGCAATGCCTCCGGCCAGAAAGACCTGTCGGTTGACCACGACCAGGGAGCCGATCATCCCGCAGGCTATGGATGCCAGGATGCCGGCAAAAAGGGCATTTTGCATGAATTCGAGGGAGAAGGCTTCAATCATCGGCAAGTTCGCTGGTAGGAATGTTGAGTACGGTGGAGACATCTTCCAGGTAGTCGGCCATTGGGCAGCTATGTTCGTGGGCTCCGTAGAGAAGCGAGAGCATCTCCCTGGTGAATGCCCCGGTATCGCTGTGGATGAGCCGCTTGTTCACGCAGGCGATGTCGGTGACCCTGGAGGCGACTATGCTCAGGTCGTGGCTGACAACGATGATCGTCAGGGAGCTCTTGAGCTTGTCCATGAGTTCAAAAAAGCAGAAACGGCCCTCTGGGTCGATGTTCGACGTTGGTTCGTCAAACACGAGCAGGTCTGGGTTGCCCACAAGGGCCCTGGCGATGATCACCCGTTGCCTTTGTCCGCCCGAAAGTCTGTCCATGCGTCTTGAGAACAACCCTTCCTCGATCCCTGCCTTGGAAAGGGCCGCGGCGGCAAGGTCGCGTTCTTTTTTGGAGTAGACGAATCCGCGTATGCCCGGTCGTAATCCCATGAGCACGATTTCCATGACCGTCACCGGGAAATCCGGTCTGGATGCCGTGTACTGTGGAACATAGCCAATCTGGCGGCTGCCGTGTCCCGCCCGTTCGCCAAAGACCTCGACGACACCCGTATCCGGGGTCAAGAGCCCGAGGATGAGCCGGAGCAGGGTCGTCTTGCCGCTCCCGTTCGGGCCCACGATGGCGGTAAACGACCCCTTGGCCAGTGTAAGATGGACGTGGGTCAGGATGGGACGTAGTCCATCATAGGAAAAATTGAGATCCCGGATAGCAACGGCCGGGACATCTTGGGGGAGAACCGTCTGTTTCACCGCAGCCCCTCCTTGATGGTCTTGGCCGCGGTGAGCAGGTTGTCTGCCCATTGCGGAGCAAGGGGGTCGAGGCGGGTGACTTTTCCGTCAATGGCCCTGGCAACGACGTTGGCGTTTTTTCGGGAGAATTGGGGCTGCACGAACACGGTGTCCAGGCCATATTCTTTGGCAAGTTTGATGAGTCTGACCAGCTCTTTGGGACTGGGTGACTTGCCTTCGATCTCCACGGGAATCTGTTCGAGACCGTAGGCCCTGGCAAAATATCCCCATGCCGGGTGGAAGACCAGAAAACGGTTGGTGGTCGATGTGTCCCCCAGGATGGTCCGGATAGATGTGTCCAGGTCGGTCAGTCTGTGTTCGAATGCGGCCAGGTTGTTTTCGTAGATATGCTTGTGGGCCGGATCGGCGGCAACGAGTCCTTTGCAGGTATTGCGGGCCTGGAGTCGCACCAGGTCGGGGGCGAGCCAGATATGGGGGTCGAGGATGGTCCGTGATCCCTTCCCATGATCGTGGCTCTTGTGGTTTTTTTCCCCATGGTCGTGGAGATGCCGGGCCATGGGAACCTTGTTCACCCCTTTTTGGGTAGGAACCATGGCCATGTTCGGATTGGCCGCACGGATCTTGTCCAGCCAGGTGGTCTCGAACGGGGCGCCCACGGCAAAATAGACGGCCGAGGAAGCCAGCGCCTTCATTTGGTTGGGCTTGGGCTCATAGGTAGCCGGGCTGGCGCCGGGGAGAACCATGGCCGAGACATCGGCCAGATCACCCGCTATCTGGTGCACAAAATATTCTTGGGGGACAATGGAAACGGTCACCTTCATCGGGGATGCGGCAAAAAGTGGGGTGGCCAGGGCCAGACTGGTGAGAAGGATGGAACATAGCATTTTCATGGGACCCATGGAATTCTCCTGGAACGGTCGTGGGGGTGGGGACAAAACAGGGCGCTGTTTTCTATGGTGTTGATGATCTTCAGGCGGGTGGACCGGAATACGGTTCCCCTGGAGTGGAGAGAAATCTGCCGGTGATGTAGCACCAAACGATAGCTGCTATCAGGTGGACCGACAAGGGATTTTCTCAAAAGAACACCGGGATGACTCCTGTCTGGGAGGAGACGGCCAAACGAGAAGATGGACAGGACCCTGCCCTGCAACCAAAAAGAGGTTATGCCGACAGGCATAACCTCTTGTTTGTTGGTCGGGGTGGCAGGATTTGAACCTGCGACATCTAGTTCCCAAAACTAGCGCGCTGCCAAACTGCGCCACACCCCGTGCAAGGTAGGAGCAAATACGTAAGTCCTGGATGGGTGTCAACGAAATTCTTGTCCCGGTAGAGCCATGGGAGACGAATGTTTGGCGGATGTCCCCGCCTGTGGTCCCTTTGACGGTCTGTTTGCATCTATCCCAGGGCCCTGTTGACCATCTCCTGGGCCTCGGCCTGGATTTTCCCCAGATGCTCCTTGCCCTTGAAGCTTTCCGTATAGATCTTGTATATTTCCTCCGTGCCGGACGGCCGGGCCGCGAACCAGCCGTTTTCCGTGACGACCTTGAGACCGCCGAACGGCCCATTGTTGCCGGCGGCCCTGGTGATTTTTGCTGTGATGGGCTCTCCGGCCAGGGTGGTCGCCTGGACCATTTCCGGGGACATCGCCTTGAGCTTTTTTTTCTGCTCATGGGTGGCCGGTGCCTGGATACGCTCGTATACCGGACTCCCGAACCGTTCTTCGAGTTCACCGTAGAGGGTTGCCGGGTCCTTGCCGGTGGTCGCGGTCATCTCCGCGGCCAAAAGATCCATGATGATCCCGTCCTTGTCCGTGGTCCAGACGGTCCCGTTTTTTCGTAAAAAGGACGCCCCGGCGCTCTCCTCCCCGCCGAAACCGCATCTGCCCTCCAGGAGGTAGGGGACAAACCATTTGAATCCGACGGGCACCTCGACCACCGTGCGTCCCATGGAGGCGGCGATCCGGTCGATCATGGATGTCGTGACCATGGTCTTGCCGATGCCGGTGGTTTTGCCCCAGCCGTTACGCGTGGAAAAGAGGTAGTCGACGGCCACGGCCAAGTAATTGTTCGGATTGATCAGCCCGGCCCCTTTGGTCACGATGCCGTGCCGGTCGTAGTCGGGATCGTTGCCGAATGCTATGTCGAATCTATCCTTCAGCTCGATGAGTCCGGCCATGGCATAGGGTGAAGAGCAGTCCATGCGGATTTTTCCGTCCTTGTCCACGCGCATGAACGAGAACGTTGGGTCGACGTCCCGGTTGACCATTTCGATGTCCAGTCCATACATTCCGGCGATGGGTTCCCAAAACCCGATGCCGGATCCACCGAGGGGGTCGACCCCGATCTTGAGTCCTGCCGCCCGAATGGCTTCCATGTCGAGGATATTTGCAAGATCGCGCACATAGGGCGTAATGTAATCGTATTCATGGGTATAGGGACTGGTCATCGCCTTGTCGTACCCTATGCGTTTGATCCCCATGAGATTGTTTTTCAGGTGCTCGTTCGCCCGTTGTGCTATCCAGGTGGTGGCCCCGGTATCCGCCGGACCACCGCTTGGGGGGTTGTACTTGAATCCCCCATCTTCAGGAGGATTGTGGGAAGGGGTTATGACTACTCCATCGGCCAGGGACGCGGTTCTTCCCTGGTTCCGGGTCAAAATGGCGTGGGATATGACGGGGGTTGGTGTGTACCCCCCATGTTCCTGGACAATGGTTTCCACGCTATTGGCGGCAAAGACCTCCAGTGCGGTGATGGTTGCGGGCTCTGAAAGAGCGTGCGTGTCCCTGCCCAGAAAAAGGGGGCCGGAGTATCCCTGCACCCTGCGGTATTCGCAGATGGCCTGGCAGATGGCCAGGATATGGTCCTGGTTGAAGGTTTTCTTTACTGAGCTGCCCCGGTGGCCGGACGTTCCAAAGGCAATGGACTGTCGGGGGGCGCTCGGGTCGGGTTTTCGTTCGTAGTAGGCGGCGATCAGTGCCGGAATATCGGTCAGAATGTTCCGTGGGGCTTTGTGTCCTGCGAGGGGATGGGTCGACATGTGGGAGATCTCCTAAGACGGCGGTTGAATCCATCGGTCCAAAATGATAGGTGGAAAAATATGGCGGAACACGTGTCTTCGTCATGTATTGATAGCACAGGACATATCGGATGTGAACCATGGAAGGGATGATGCCCAATAACAATCTTGTCTCACGCACAAGGAAAATGGTTGCGGATTTCGCCCGCCTGGAATCCGCCGGTGGGATTTTGCTCATGGTGGCCACGATAGTGGCCCTTTGGCTCAATAATTCCCGGTTGGCATTTTGGTACACCTATTTTCTGGGCATTCCCGTCCAGGTGAGCATCGGTCAGCTCATCCTGGCCAAGCCGCTTGTACTGTGGATCAATGACGGTTTGATGGCTGTTTTTTTTCTTTTGGTCGGTCTGGAGATCAAGCGGGAGATCCTCGAAGGACAGCTCTCGAGTGTGAGCCAGGTCGTATTCCCGAGCATCGGGGCCTTGGGGGGGATGGTCGTCCCGGCACTCATCTATGCCCTGTTCAACCTGGGCGATCCCGATGCCCTGCATGGGTGGGCCATTCCCATGGCCACGGATATCGCCTTTGCCCTGGGCATTTTGACCCTCTTTGGGAAACGTGTGTCCATTGCCCTCAAATTTTTTCTCCTCACCCTGGCCATCATGGACGATATCGGGGCGATTATCGTCATCGCGCTCTTTTATTCCGGTGCCCTGTCCGTTCTCTCCATGAGCCTGGCCCTTGTGGCCATTGCCGTTCTTGTTGCCATGAACGTGTTCGGGGTCAAAAAAATCCGTGCGTACATCATTGTCGGGGCCATTTTGTGGATTTTTGTTCTCAAGTCGGGCATCCATGCCACCCTGGCCGGGGTGGTCATCGCCTTTGCCATCCCCCTGCGGATCAGAAAAGACCCCGGTTATTCGCCGGCGGCCCATCTCGAACACAGTCTCCATCCATGGGCCACCTTTCTCATCCTTCCCCTGTTCGCCTTTGCCAACGCCGGTGTTCCCCTCGGGGGACTGACCCTTGATGCGCTCTTGCACCCCGTCCCTTTGGGGATAATGGCAGGACTTTTTGTAGGCAAGCAATTGGGCGTATTCGGTTTTCTCTATCTCGCCGTCAAACTGAGGATGGTCAGGATGCCCGAAGGTCTTTCCTGGCAAGAAATTTACGGTGTGGCCATCCTGTGCGGTGTTGGGTTCACCATGAGTCTTTTCATCGGTTCCCTGGCCTTTGAGATGGAAGGATGCCAGATCTGCGCGTCCATCAACCGGATAGGTATTCTTTTGGGGTCGCTTGTTTCGTGCATCGCCGGTTTTCTTGTTCTCTATCGGGTGCTCCCCAGGAAGGGATAGAAAAAAGGCGCGTCCAATCAAGTATTGGGCGCGCCTTTTTTTTGCAGGGTCCACACCTGTCGATTATGCGGTGTGCAAATGGGGATCCATGCCCGGAAGCGGGCTACTCTTGACCATCCCGGTTGTAATAGAGCTCAATGGCCACGATCCCTACTCCACTCACGAGCATGGGCAGAAAGACATCGGTCAACCTGGCCCCAAAAAACAAGAAGCCCAGCAGCCCCAAGACGAATACCAGGCCAAGCAGGCCAACAATGACGTTCTTTATCACGGCAAACTCCTTACGTTTTGAGTGGTGCGTTCTCGCTGCTCGGGAGAGCGAGAATGTGGGGGGTGCTCCAAATAAGCACCTGGTCCAACGGGGGGATACGAGTGCTTGCAACAGATCCGCATCCGCTGTTCCGTTCCCGGACCGGCTATTTTCTGAATGCGTCCTTTTGGACCGCCCGATAACCTTGTGTCGTGAAATCCTTGGCGATTTTCCACCAGCAACGTCCCTTGACATCCCAGAAGGTCAGGGCGGCGAGCCTGATGAATTTCCACAGCAAGACAACGAGCTCCTTGATGAGCTTGCCCGCTGCGCACAGGGTCGCCTTGAGAGCCTTGGCGGTTTCGTAAAAGGGGCCCGAGTGGCTACTGTTCAATGGTTCGCAGGAAAAATTAGGGATGCCCGGGGGCTCTTGATTATGGGTGCTCATGAAGGACTCGCTTGTTTTGAGGGGACTTGCCGGTGCATTGGGGATACGCATGATCAGACATCCGGTATCAACGCGTGATCAAATTCACGTGCATGATCTTATAGACAGAAACCACTATAAGTTCAACCAGATTTTTTTGGGAAGACGATCCGGGGGGGCGTGGATACAAGCGGGACGTTTGGGGTAATGACCATGGAACGGGCGAAAAAAAATCCATTCGGAATCCATGGGTACGGTCAAAGTGCCGGGGTTAGGTGATAGTGGGGTCGCTGACCGAGTCGTAACAAAAGGTCTCTATGTGGTCCTCACCACCGAAGGCGTCCTCGAGGATCGCCTTGCAGGCCAGGGAGGAGAATGTCTTCCCCGTCAGCCACCATTTTCTGCCCTTGATATCCCAGAACCGTTGTCCTTCTTCGCTGCAGAGAGTAGCCGGCGTTGCCATTTTTTTGATGACGCTCATGTGATTACCTGGTTGTATTGCATTGCCATTGGGATGGCGGTTCAGTGTGCAACACATGCCTTGTGGATATATTGATGTAAATGTCAAGCTGATAAAATCAGAACAATGCAGTGCGTGTGATACCGTGGTGGAGGGGCGGGAGCCGAGAGGTTGATTACGGTAGGATCTTCAGCTTGGGATTTCCCTGGCCGGACATGGACCAGCAGTCAGTATCGGGAGTATAGGTGTTGCTTTCATCCGTCACGATTCCGGAATCGTTGAGGCCGTCATCGATCATGCGGTCCAGAGCACAGATAATCCGTGGATCGGCCTGGTCTCCACCGTCCAGATCGAGCCAGTCCGCGTTGCCATTTCCAAATACATTTTTTTCCCAGATGAGCCAGTCCTGGCCGAAAACGCTTTGTTGCGAGCTCTTGTCCAATATGCCGGTGACATTGATAAGCAGATGCCAGAAAGCCTGTGCTTCTGCCGAACAACCGGCGGATCCGCACGAGTTGACGTCGATCATGCCGTTTTGAGTGCCTGTGCAGCTCATGGGGCTGCTGGGTGTGCCGCTCGTGCATCCGTCACCCGGAAAAAAGCCATAGCGATCGTAAAATGTGTCCATGGCCCCGATGATCTTATTGTAGTTCGCCGCCACCTTTTTGACCTTGCCTTGAGCTACAAGTGCCCGCCCTTTATAGACCATGCCCAGAATCAG
>NZ_JBUDSQ010000057.1:0-17831 GCF_054921335.1 Desulfoplanes sp.
GATTCCCGCCCCCGGCACCATCGACTTATCTTGAAAAGTCCCGGTTTGTCCAAAATTGATTACATATCAAGGACATCGGGGCTTTTTTTGTGCTCGTTTGTCAGGGCTGCGCATTGCCAACGAAAAGGTTCGGGGGCAACGTGCACCCGGATCGTGCGTGGCCGTGGGGGCTATCTGGGTGTCCGTATCGACTCCGGATACGCGGGGCTTGAGCGAACCGTGCGGGGGGATTATGGACTCTTTTGTCCGGCTTGGTATCTCTTGGGTGCGGTGGAATGGGGTCGGTATTGGCCGGCCGGATGCCGGCCCTCGGCTCAGTGGTGGTCGGTTTTTCTTTTTTGGGGTGTATGCAACGGTATTTGGGGTGCAAGCGTGATCTGTTTCGAGCCTGATAGTTTTCCATCGACCCCCGGTGTCTACCTGATGAAGGATGCCACCGGGAGGATCATCTATGTGGGGAAGGCAAAGAATCTCAAAAAACGCGTGGCCTCCTACTTCCGTCCTAAAGATCAGCTTCCATTGAAGACCCAGGCCCAGATGGGCAGGGTCGAAGCCATCGAGACCTTGCAGACGCAGACGGAAAAGGAGGCCCTGCTGCTCGAGGCCAGCCTGATCAAGAAACACCGGCCCCGGTATAATATTGTTCTCCGGGATGATAAACAATACCTGCTCTTCAAACTGGACAAACGGTCCGACTACCCGCGTTTGACCATCACTCGAAAAATGGTCCGGGACGGGTCCGTGTACTTTGGCCCATTCACCTCGGCTCTTTCCGCAAGGCAGACACTCAAGGCGATCAACCGGGTCTTCGCGCTCCGGAAATGTAACGACCATGTTTTCAAAAACCGGATACGCCCCTGTCTGCAGTACGACATCGGCCGGTGCCTCGGGCCCTGCGTCCATGAGGTTACCAGGGAAGAATACGGAGGTATGGTCAGGCAGGTGGAGCTTTTTTTGTCCGGCAAATCAAAGGAGCTCTTGAACGGTCTGCGCACAAGTATGCACAAGGCCTCGGACGCACTGGCATTTGAGAGGGCCGCGCAATTGAGGGATCAGATCCGGGCTATCGAAAAGACGGTCGAACCCCAGGCTGCGGTGCTGCCGACACACAGAAATCTCGATGTCTTTGCTCTTGTGGAGAGCGAGCACGGTCTGGCCATATCCGTGGTTTTTGTCCGGGGCGGCAAGGTCGTGGACGGTAGTCAGTTTTACTGGAAAAATATAAAGGTGGAAGAGACTGACCGGGAAACACTGGTGGTTTCCTTCTTGGGCCAGTTCTACGGACCGGAAAAGTCTGTTCCCGAAAGGGTCGTCGTTCCCTTTGCCGTTGACGACCCTGCGTTGGAGGAAGCCCTCTCGGATTTTAGAGAGGGCTCGGTACGGGTTTCCAAGGCATGGGGGGGTGCCGAACGGCGGCTCGTGGCCATGGCCAGGGCTAACGGCAAAGAATTTTTGCGCAGAAAACAGAAGGAAAAGAAAACCCTGGGGCTGGCCAAACCCCTACACCTGCCAGAAGAACCCTCACGGATCGAATGCATCGATGGCTCCCATCTGGCGGGGCAGGGGATGCTGGTCGGCATGGTTGTTTTTGAACACGGTGTTCCCAAAAAGAGCGGGTATCGGATCTACGGTTTTCCCGAACTCGAGGGGGCGGCAGATGACTACAGGGCGCTGGCCGGTTTTCTCGCTCGAAGGCTTGGGGCCGGTCCCCCCTGGCCCGATCTTTTGCTGGTCGACGGGGGTAAAGGGCAGCTACGGGTCTTGGAACGTGTTTTAGAAGAGCACGGCAAAAAAGGTCTTTTTCCCATCGCTTCCATCGCCAAGGGGGAAACGCGCAGGGCGGGAGAGCTCGAAGACCGTATTTTTTTGCCGGGCCGCAAGAATCCCCTTCCCCTCAAGCCGGGGAGTCCGGAACTTCTTTATTTGCAGACCATACGGGACAACGCCCATCGGTTTGTTATCTCCAGGCAGCGCCGATCCAGAAAAAAGAGGACTCTTGATTCTTCGCTGGAATCGATGCCCGGGATCGGTCCCAAGTTGGCCCGGCTCCTGTGGGAGCGTTTCGGTTCTGTGGACGCCATGCAATGTGCGGATGTTGATACTCTCCAGGCGATCAATGGAATTGGGAAGAAAAAGGCCGTCATGATTTTTCAAGCTCTCAAAAATCTGAACGCCGGGGGGGGCGGGGAGGGATGAATGCTTGGGATATTCTCGTTGGGCGGACAGCGATTGGTTGCGTTTTTTCCGTCCCCGGCTTTGGGCGCCATCCCTTTGGGCCGGGGCGGCTATAGTGGGCGAATTTTGCGTCTTATTGCTGTGGGTGGGAAGCTCAGGGTTTTATATATATTTGAAATAAAAATATATATTTTTCTAGGAATCATTTTTGCTTAATAGTATGCAGGGTAGTTATCAAGGCTTATTTCGATTCCACTTATCACATACAGTGCCTGCACGGTTTGTAAGAATGACCAAGGCGCGGGCCAGGAGGTTAGAACCATGAAAATCGCTATCAGCGCACAGCAGAACAGTTTGACAAGCCCTATTGATCCCCGTTTTGGCCGGGCCCAGGGATTTATCATCTATGACACGGACACCAACACCCACCAGTGGCTGGACAACCAGAACATGGATCTCGCCCAGAGTGCCGGGATCCAGACCGCCCAGATGGTCGTCCAGGCCGGGGCCCAAGCCGTGGTCACCGGCCAAGTGGGACCCAAGGCCCAGGCTGCACTGGGGCAGGGAAATATCAGAATCGTCAGCACAGGGGCCCCCACCGTCCAACAGGCTATAGACGAATTCACGAGCGGCACGGCCCCGGCACCCAACCAGGGACAGAACATGCAGCAGACAGGCCGTGGTATGGGCCAGGGCGGCGGCATGGGCTCGGGAATGGGTCGGGGCATGGGCCGCGGGATGGGCGGCGGACGTTGCGGCATGGGCCGGGGCGCCGGAGGCATGGGGCCTGGCGGTGGTCAGGGCAGAGGTAGGAACCGATAGGGTGGAGGGGGCGATCTGGGCTCTGAGGTCAGAGTTTACAAGAAAACGTCATCCCCGGCGTGATCCGGGATTTTTATGGATCGGGCCATTTCTCTGACTTTTTTGCCGTCTCCATGTCGCTTAAGATTCCGGCCTGCGCTGTGCATGACGTGAGACCACAGACCGCGGGCAAGTCACTCGCACAAAAGATATACGCACGACAAAAAGAGGCCTGAATCCGGGACAACATCCCGGATTCAGGCCTCTTCGCTTATCGGTTCACCAGCCAGTCAGCTCACCAGCTAACGAGCTGACCAGCTCAAACTAATGGTCACAGATATTCTGACCCGTCTTCAGTATGCCGTTCATGAAGGCCGTGGCCAGTTCTTCAGGAGAACCACCCTGGGCACCGACGAGTACCTTGACCCCGGCATCGGTGAACAAACTCTGGGCCCTGGCTCCCATGCCCCCGGTGATGACCAGATCGGCTCCCTGGTCGGCGACCCACTTGGGCAGAACCCCCGGCTCGTGGGGCGGGGGATTGAGGAATTCGGTCCCGAGAACCGTCTTGGTATTTTCGTCAACGCTGACCATGGCAAATTGTTCGCAGTGGCCAAAATGCATGCACAGAAGACCGTTGGCGACAGGTACGGCGATTTTCATGGTAGATGCTTCTCCTTCGGATGTGGCAGGGGCCTTGGGTTGTTCCGTTTCCGGTTTTTCAGTGCCGTCCTGAAGGCTGCCGGCCATGGCCAGAATGGGTTTGACGATGCGTCCCATGGCCTTTGCGGCTTCGCTTTCATGGTGGATTTTGATGTAGGCGAATCCCTCGTCACCGGCACGTACGACTTCGGGATCGATAGGGATGCTCCCGAGGAAATTGACGTCCATCTCTTGGGCCAGATCTTTACCACCGCCGGCAGGGAAGATGTCCACGACTTCGCCGCATTTGGGGCAGACAAAACCGCCCATATTCTCGACCATGCCGAGGATCGGATTGCCCAGCTGGTGACAGAATGTCACGGAACGGCGGACATCGTCGACAGCCACACCCTGGGGGGTGGTCACGATGACGGCCTGGGCGTCCTGTCCCAGGAGCTGCATGGCGGACATGGGCTCGTCACCGGTTCCCGGAGGGCAGTCCACGACCAGAAAATCCAGGTCGCCCCAGGCAACGTCCTCGATGAACTGTTTGATCAGACTCATCTTGATCGGACCACGCCAGATGACCGCGTCCTTTTCACTGGGGATCATGAAGCCGAGGGACATGACCCAGAGGTTGGGGCTCCATTGGACCGGCTCCATGTAATCCTTTTCGATATGGGGCTTTTCGCCCTTGAGGCTCAGCAGGCGGGGGACACTCGGGCCATGGACGTCCACGTCGAGAAGGCCGACCCGTTTGCCGGCCAAAGACAGGGCCACGGCAATATTTGTGGCCACGGTGCTCTTGCCCACGCCTCCCTTACCCGAGAGAACCACGAGTTTATGTTGTATTCGGCTGAGCGCTTTTTGCAGTTTTTCGTCCTTGTTCCCGCAATTTTCACAGCTTCCGCTGGCGCAGGATGAACATTGTTCAGACATTGGTGCCTCCCGTAAAGACAACTATGGTTGATGTGCTAGATATCGACAGGCCGTTTCTTCCAACACGGCGGATACCTCAATCGCTGGTCGTTTTGGCATGTTCCAGAATGGTTTCCCACATGGGGGGGAAGAGACTGCCGATCCCGTCGGGATCGTATTCGACTATGCTCTTGCCCAGGACCTGTGCCTCGGTGAATCTGGCGTCGTAGGGCAAGGTGCCTAGTAGTGGAATCTTTTTGCTCTGGCAATATGCTTTCATTTTGTCCACCAGCCCGGGGTTGATGTCTGCCTTGTTCACCAGGACCATGGCCGGAATTTTGAAATGGGTGGTCAGCTGATGGACCCGCTCCATGTCATGGACGGCGGAAACCGTGGGTTCTGCGACAATGACCGCAAGCCCTGCATTGCTGAGTGATGCGATGACCGGACAGCCGATCCCGGGAGAACCGTCCACGAGGACGGTGTCGATGCCGAGCTCTACCGCCTTGTCATGGGCCTGGGTTCTTACAAGGGCAACGAGTTTGCCGGAGTTTTCCTCGCCGATACCGAGTTCCGCGTGGACCATGCTCCCATGGCGTGTGTTTGACTGGTACCATTCCCCGCAGAGCCGGGGGTACATCCGGGCGGCTCCTTCCGGGCAGACATGTTCGCACACCCCACATCCCTCGCAATGTTCCTGCATGACCTGAAAATCGTCGGAAATGGCGTGGAACCGACAATGTTCCTGACAGATCCCGCACCCTATGCAGGTGTCCGGATCAATCTGTGCCAGTTCGCCGCTCCAGAACTCGTGGGTTTTTTCTATGTCCGGATCGAGTATGAGATGGAGGTCGGCCGCATCCACATCGCAGTCCGCAAGCACTTTTTGGGGTCCGCAGCTGGCAAGGGCGGAGACCGCGCTGGTTTTACCCGTTCCCCCTTTGCCGCTTATGACGACGATTTCTTTCATGACTGTTCTCCCTCCTTCATGAGCCGGGTGACATTGTCCCAGAGTCCTTCATAGCATCCGCGGAAGTTTGCAAAGGCATCGATGAGCAACTCACCGTTCGAATAGGCGGTCGCGGCTTCCTGGGTATGGGGAATGGAGGCGAGGACCGGAATGGATTCCTCTCCGAGATATTTTTCCACACAGTCGTTCCCCATGCCGGCCCTATTGATGGCCACTCCAAAGGGATAGCCGAGTTTGCGCATGAGTCCCACGGCAAGGCGTAGATCATTGAGTCCGAATGGGGTGGGCTCAGTGACCAGAATGACGAAATCGGCCCCCTGCAGGGATTCGATGACCGGGCAGGAGGTTCCCGGGGGGCAGTCGAGGAGCTGGATGTCCTCATACGAGGCATCTTCCTTGACACGGCTGATGAGTGGCGGGGCCATGGCCTCTCCGATGCGTAGCAGTCCGCCGTAGAAGTCGATTCCCCGTCCCTGGCCGTGGCGCAATGTACCCACCTCCCGGACCGTGTCGGAGATGGCGTCGGCCGGGCAGACCAGGTTGCACAGTCCGCAGCTGTGACAGAGTTCCGGAAAGACCATGATCGAATTGACCATCCAGATCATGGCCTTGAATTTACAGGCCGTGGCGCATTTTTGGCAGGATTCTCCGATACATTTTTCATCGTCGATTTTGGGAACGGGAACGTATTCGGTTTTTTCGTCCTGCCACTTGGTGGCAAGGAAAAAATGGGAATTGGGTTCCTCGACATCGCAATCGACCAGGGTCACCTTTTGACCCATATCTCGTAACAAAGCGGCAAGATTGACGGAAATGGTTGTCTTACCCGTTCCGCCCTTGCCGCTGGCAATGGCGATTTTCATGCTGACTCCTAGAATTTTCGGGTCATGGGGGCCCCGCAATGGGGGCATGTGATGGCTTCACAGGGCTTTCCCTTCTGGTGGGGAGACGATGTTTGGCATTGTCTGCAAAAGCACAGGGAGCCGGGTTCGTAGGTCTTGGGATTGAACTCGGGGGGCCTTTTGATGGCTCTTGGTTCTTCGTTGGAAGGATACTGGGTGGCTGACTCGTTCATGATGGGGGTTCCTCAAGGGGAGGATCAGAAAGATGATAATGGTTGGTGGAGAAGAGAGCTGTCCTGTATGTGGCAGCCGGAACACAAAAAAACAGGCCGTGCGGCCTGCACACGGCCTGTTCCATGCTTTTGCCGGCGCAATATCTATGACAGATGGCAAATAAGACCTGTGGGGAATCAGTCAAGATTTTCCCGCTGTTTCTTGAGTTGTTCGAGTTCCTGGGACAACGCCGCGATCCGGTCATCAATGGCGGCCCCGTTCGTTGTTGCGTCCATGGGCTGCATGGGAGCGCCATAGCCACCCCAGGCAAACCGTCCCTGTCCCATGCCCCAGCCGCGTCCGAAGCCTCCGCCCCGGCCAAAGCGTGGGCGCATGCCGTACCCCGCACCCGGACAGCGGCCAAAACCGCCGCCGGTCATGGAGCCCTGTCCTCGTGGTCCTGTTCCGTCAAATCCTGGCATGATCCATTCCTCCTTGTTGCGTTGTGGTCGTTCCCCTGGTGGCCTCACAAGTGGAGCATCGAGTGCGATGACACCGTAAGGGGACCAGGAAAAAGATCGTTGCCAAAAAAAATCTAAGGGTGGAACCCTTTATATGCATCGTCGGCAGATTCCGGTGAGCGGGGCTACCAATGTCCCGGTTTATTGGCGTCTGCCGTTGGGGCGAGTTTTCCGGACGTGTATGCCTCGACAGCCTCGGAAACGGTCCCGTCGGTGAAAAGATACATGGTGATATTTCCCTGCTTGAGGGCGGAAAAGGCCTTGGGGCCGATGTTGCCGGTGATGACGGCCTGGGCCCCGGTCTTGGCCACGTTCTGGGCCGTCTGGATCCCCGCGCCCTGGGGAATGTTCAGATTTTGGTCGTTGGAAACGTATTCCGATGTTTCTGTCTCCAGATCATAGACCAGAAATCCCTTGGCGCGGCCAAATCTGGGATCAATCCTGCTGTCCAGGGTATCTCCCTGGGAACTGATAGCGATTTTCATTCTTCATCCTTGTTTGAGATTGGAGTGTTTGTTCGTCCGTGGAAGATTGTGCTGCCGCGCGTGGCCGAACCTGCGGCCACGGCCCTGTCCCCGGCCTCCACGGCATTGTCCCTTGCATCCGGGCATGGCCAGTTCTTCGAGGTCATTGTTCTGCCAGGCGGTGAGGACCGTATCGATTTGTCCGCAGATCCAGGGAATGACCTCGACATCGGTACTGGTGATCAGGCGCAGGGTGCAGCCGGAAATACCCCCGCAAATGAGGGTATTCACCCCGCAGGACACGATAGAAGAGACCTTGGAAGGGAGGTCGCCAAACGGGAGGGAAATGTGTCCTGCGGGGCAAATATGTTCATCTTCAACATCATAGAGACGGAATTCAGAGGCGTTGTCGAAAACGACTGCCAAGCGGGTTCCATAACAGGCCAAACAAAGACGCATGGGAGGATCCGGATTTGATGGTTGAAGAGATGTGGCACTAAACGTCGTACATTTATCCCTGACTTTAGCATCAAAGGTGCCAGGTTTGTATATTCAAATATTTTAGATATTTACTTTTTAGAGAAATTTTGTCGGGCGAAAAACAATCCCTCTCGAGAAGGGATATGGCTTAAAATTAGCCCGTTTGTGCGGCAACAATCGGGGTAGCTAACCCCCGGGAAATAGGATAGACAACCCAGCGTCTGTAGAACCGAACAATGTTGTATCCTGAGTGCGACCATAGGGACCGTCTGGTCGAGGAGGAATATCCATGCCCTTGCGACACCCTGCCGAGAGGATCAAAATTTATGTCGGAGAAAACGACATGCACCGGGGGACACCGGTGTACGAACGGCTTTTGAAGATTGCCCGGGACATGGATATGCCCGGCGCAACGGTAACACGGGCCGTTGCCGGATTCGGTGTCCGCGGTGTCCGGACGAACAGGATTCTGCGGATCTCGGAGAACATGCCCCTGGTCGTGGAGATGGTCGCCAACAGCGAATATATCGGTCCGTTTTTGGAGGCTATCGAGTCCGTGATCGCCGAGGGATTGATAACCCGTGAACCCGTGGAGGTGGTTGTCTACCGCCACAGGTCCCTGAATGATCAACCAGCAACCACAATAATATAACGAGTGGATCATGATTACTATTGGAACCCCGTTGTCGTCCACGGCCACTAAGGTCCTTCTGCTTGGTTCCGGAGAGTTGGGCAAGGAAGTGGTCATCGAACTACAGCGGCTCGGCGTCGAGGTCATTGCCGCCGACCGTTACGAAAATGGCCCGGCCATGCAGGTGGCCCATCGTTCGTATACCCTGTCCATGCTCGATGGAAAACGACTGAGGGAAATTGTCGAGCGGGAAAGGCCTGACTACATTGTGCCCGAGATAGAGGCCATTGCTACGGACACCCTGCAGGAACTCGAAGACGAGGGGTTCACGGTCATCCCCACTGCACGGGCCACACGTTTGACCATGAACCGTGAAGGGATCAGGCGGTTGGCTGCCGAGGAGTTGGGTATCAAGACCTCCCCGTACCGGTTCGCGGCCACCCGTGATGGGTTTCTTCTGGCGGTCGAAGACGTCGGCATTCCCTGCGTTGTCAAGCCGATCATGAGTTCCTCCGGACACGGCCAATCGGCCATACGGAGCGGGAACCAAATAGACGCTGCCTGGGAACTGTCCCAGAGCGAGGGGCGGACCGGGGCGGGGAAGGTCATTGTCGAAGGGTTCGTTGATTTTGATTACGAAATCACCCTGCTCACTGTCCGCCATGCCGGAGGGACCTCCTTTTGTCGGCCCATTGGCCATAGACAGGAAAATGGGGACTACCAAGAGTCCTGGCAGCCCCAACCCATGTCACGCCGGGCGCAAAAAGAGGCCGAACGGATCGCCGAGGCCGTGACCACCGCTCTGGGGGGCTACGGTATTTTCGGGGTGGAACTGTTCATACAGGGGGACGAGGTCTTTTTCAGCGAGGTCTCGCCCCGGCCCCACGACACCGGTATGGTGACCATGATTTCTCAGGATCTCTCGGAGTTCGCCCTGCATGCACGGGCCATACTCGGTCTGCCCGTTCCCACGATCGCCTTCCATGGACCGTCGGCCTCGAACGTCATCCTCGTCCATGGAACCTCGGACGCCACCACCTATGGGGACCTGGACAAGGCCTTGGAGGAAGCAGATACCCAAATCCGTCTTTTTGGGAAACCGGAGGTCAAGGGACACCGGCGAATGGGTGTGGCCCTTGCCCGTGACGCATCCGTAGAGGATGCCCGGGCAAAGGCCCAGCGTGTTTCCAAGGCCGTAACCACTCTATTGTAGGAACAACGAATATGACCAATGAATATATGGGGCCGTGCTCCGCATTTTCCCGGGACGCCTGGAAGAGTTCCGCAAAGGGTATTCGAACCGGGGTTCATCCCCGTTTATTCTGTCTGCGCTGCTATGGGCCGCTCAAGACCGTCAGGGAATGACGGCGTGTGTTTTTGCATTGCACGGCGTGCGGTGCCCAGTACCAATTGGACCAGTTTGGACGGATGATCGGGGACGATATGGAAGATTATCTCGGTGATGTGCCGTGTGACAGGTTGTAACCGATGCGACTCCGGACCGTTGTCGGGTAGCCGTCTACATTGCATGGGCAAAGAGGGAATCCCCTTTTTGTCCATTGTTATTTGCTCCATGGACACGTAATGATCACCGTGGGTATGAACAATTCCGTCCGTTTCCGAAAACCGTCAATAACCTCCGGTTAAAATTACCACAACAACGATCCGCATAAGATATGTAGCGGGCAATCCGGAGTGCCCGTTTTGTCGAGCCCGGAGGCCTGAGACAACAAACAACGCGGCATCTACCGGGATATGCTGAAAAACCGTTCACGCGAGGAGGAGGTTTTGGACGAACAGCTCGAACAGCTCCAGACCCAGCTGGCCTATCAGGACAGGACCATAGAGAAACTCAACCAGGCCCTGATTGCCCAGCAGTGCCAGATTGACGAGATGGAACGCCAGATACGTTTTTTGGCCGAAAAATTGCGGGATGTGCGTGTCGTGGAACAGAGCAATGGGCCCGAACCACCGCCCCCCCATTATTGAACAGGGGGATCTTGTCACCCATAACCTTCCCAACGGTGTGTCCATGGAACCCATCACAACATCCATTTTTGAACTTTTCAAAATCGGTCCTGGTCCCTCGAGTTCGCATACCATCGGGCCCATGAAGGCCGGGTTCGATTTTATCTCCACTGTCCGCAAGCTGTCTGCAGATATCCTTTCCGGGGCGGGATCCATCGAAGTGCGCCTTTACGGGAGTCTGAGTGCCACGGGGCGGGGGCACGGCACCGATCGGGCGGTACTGGCCGGCCTTCTGGGACAGAATCCCAAGACCTGTTCCTCGGAATTCATGGACGGGTTGAGCAGGGAAGCCACCGATGGATACCGGGTCGTTCTCGGGGAGAACACTCTCGTCCTCACCTGGAAGGATATCGTCTTTGATGCCTTTGAAAGGGATTTCGCCTTTAGTAATACCTTGATTATCCGCTTGCTTGGCAAGGACGGATCCGTCTTGTTTGCAAGGGAATATTATTCCATCGGGGGCGGATTTATCCAATGGCAGGGACAGATCGAGGAAGAGCGGGGCGGGCCGGTGTATCCCTATTCGACCATGGAGGAGCTCAAGAAGATCCTCCGCTCGGAACATCTCCGCCTCCATGAGGTCATCCTGGCCAATGAAAAGGCCATTACCGGCGCCTCTGGAGAGGAGATCATGGCCGGGCTCGACCACATCGTCACGACCATGGAAGAGGCCGTGGATACGGGGATCGGCTCGGAGGGGATCCTTCCCGGTCCCATTGGATTGCACCGCAAGGCCCCGGTTCTGTACAAACGGGCCTGTAAGATGACCCACTCGACGGATCATCTCATGGTTGTTTTGAGCGCCTATGCCTTTGGGGCTTCCGAGGAGAACGCGGCCGGTCACAGGATCGTCACCGCACCCACGGCCGGTTCCTGCGGGGTCGTGCCCGCGGCCATCTATATTCTCAAGAACCACAGAAATATTTCCACCCATGCCCTGCACGAGGGACTCATGGCCGCGGCCGCGGTTGGATTCCTGGCCAAGAACAACGCCTCCATCGCCGGAGCGGACGTCGGCTGCCAGGGAGAGATCGGAGTGGCCTCGGCCATGGCCGCTTCCTGCCTGGCCTATGCCCAGGGATACCGTTTTCAGGTGACGGAAAACGCCGCAGAAATCGCTTTGGAACACCATCTCGGGCTGACCTGCGATCCTGTGCTCGGCTATGTGCAGATCCCGTGTATCGAGCGCAATGCCATGGGGGCGCTCAAGGCCTATACCGCCTTTCTGATCGCCTCGGCCGAGATCCCGGGCAACCACAAGGTTGATTTGGATCAGGTCATTCGGGCCATGGCCGAAACAGGTCGGGACATGTCCAAAAAATACAAGGAAACATCCATGGGCGGCTTGGCTTTGAGCGTGGTGGAGTGTTAGGAGCGTTAATCGGAGACGGGAGCCCCCATCCCATAACCATCACAACCAACGGGCACTATCTTGAACGCACCACATTGTAGGGGAAAGGGGCGCATCCTCTTTCCCCTGTTCGCCTTGACCGGTATCTTCTGGATCAATTTTTTTTCCAGGATCATTCTCAGTCCGCTGATCGTCCCGGTCCAGCGGACTTTTTCCCTGTCCATCTCCCAGGCGGGGTGGTTGTTTCTGGCCACATCTGCAGGGTATAGCGTGGCCCTTTTCTGTTCGGGGTTCGTCTCTTCACGGTTGACCCACCACAAGACGGTGGTGCTCTCGCTGCTCATTCTTGGGACGGCCCTGGGCATGACCGGGCTGTCTACCTGTTTTGCCTGGATGCTGGCGGGACTTTTTCTCATCGGGATAGGCGGGGGGCTCTATCTGGGTTCGGGCGCGGCCAGTATCACCGAAGTGGTTCCGGTAAAACATTGGGCAAAGGCCTTTGCCCTGCACGAAACCGCTCCGAGCGTGGCCTTTCTTGCTGCCCCCCTCGTGGCCGAGACGGTGTTTCTTTTCGGAACCTGGAGGACGGTTTTTTTCCTTCTTGCCGGGGTATGTTTTCTGGTGGGGTGTGTATACCGTATCTTTGGGCGGGCAGGAAAATTTTCCGGGCAATCCCCAAGCCTTGGGAACATCATGAGCATCGTCAAAAAGCCCGCCTTCTGGATTTTGACCGTGGGATTCGGGTTGTCCATCTCCATGGAGATCGGGGTGTACAATCTGCTCCCACTCTATCTGGTGAATGATTTTTCCTTTGCCCGGGAGGACGCAAATATTCTTCTTTCCATGAGCCGGGTGCTCGGCCTGGTCATGCTTGTCGGTGCCGGATGGCTCACGGACCGTCTGGGGGTTAGAACCGGATTGATCATCTTTGTCGGCTGCGCGGGGCTCTCGACCATCGCCCTTGGCTGGGGACCGGTCTGGTGGGTCACGACCATGCTCTTTATCCAGCCGGTATTCGTGGTCTGTTTTTTCCCGGCCGGTTTCGCGGCCCTATCGACCATCGCCCCCCACAAGATGAACGATCTGGCTGTTTCCCTGTGTGTGACCATTGGGGGGATCGCCGGCAGTGGGATAATGCCCCTCTGGTTGGCCCACGTGGCCGATCATGTCGGATTTTCCTATGCCTTTACCCTGTTGGGGGGGACCATGGTCCTGTGTCTGCCTTTTTTCTATCGGCTCCGGATCGACAAAAAATGAGCACTGCCAACCAACCGGAGAGATGTGCCTGCAAAAAAGAGATTTTTGCAGGCAGGGGTAAGGTTGAAGTTGAAAGTTTTGGGTAAAATCAGGTTGTTATAAAAGATGCTTTTGAGCTTGAACCCCGGTCTTCGACTTTTTGCAGGAGCCTCCGGAGAGACGGAACTATCCCCAATGATCGATGGGCCGGAGTGCTGTGCGGTAAAATCTGCTTGGCTGAGCTGTCGATCGTTCTACCGGCCTCTCCTCCACAAACCTTCCCTATGCCCCAGAGGGATCAGCGCATGAGCAGCAGACTCAGGGCCATGACCGCCATGCCCGCAATCAACCCGAGCAGACTGTCGTGGCCCTTTCCGTAGGCCCGGCTGGTGGGCAACAGTTCGTCCAGGCTTATATAGACCATGATTCCGGCCACCCCAGCGAACAGGCATCCCATAACCTGGGGCGGTATGACACTCCCTTCCACAAAAAGCCTCAATCCCAGATATGCGATGCCCGCCCCAATGGGCTCCGCCAGACCGCTGAGCATGGAATAGGCAAAGGCCTTTTTTCTGTTTCCGGTGGCGTAAAAAATGGGGACGGAGACACTGATCCCTTCGGGGATATTGTGCAGGGCAATGGCGAGGGCAATGGCCACACCCAGGGCCGGGTCTTGCAGAGCGGCCAGGAAGGTGGCCAATCCCTCGGGAAAGTTATGGATACCGATAGCCAGAGCCGTGAAAAGTCCCATGCGCATGAGTCCGGTTTGCCCTGTGTGCATACGGGGCACGGATCCGGTACCATTACCATCCTGGCGGGCAATGGTCTCGGAGTCCGGCAAGGGAGCTGAGGGATCGTGCAACGGGGCCGTTTCGGCCTCACTATGGACCTCGTGGGGATTTTCTGCTTGGGGAACAAGGGCGTCGATCAAGCCGATGAGAAGGATACCGGCAAAGAAGGAACCGGCATTGGCCCAGTGGCCCCACGTTTCCCCATAAGCCAGAACCAGGGCATCGATGCCCTTGGCAAATATTTCGACAAAGGAAACATAGAGCATGACCCCGGCAGAAAATCCCGTGGCCACGGAGAGGAATCGGTAATTGGTCCGTTTGGCTGTAAAGGCTATGGCACTGCCGATACCGGTGGCCAGGCCGGCGAAGAGGGTGAGTCCGAATGCGGTCCACACTGCATCCATGGTGCTATCCTCCTGACAGGGGGGTGGGGGTGAGGAATGGTTGGGGGGACACCAAACCATAAACCAGGGTCTTGGAGGGTGTTTTTTACGAAAATCTGTGTCAGCGTCGGTGCAAGGTCCTTGCTGTAAACAGGTTACGAGCGGCCCGGCAATGGATTTTTTTGTCGACCCGTACAGGGATTATTTTGCTGAACAAATTTTTTTTTACTTGTCATACATTTTTTTTTGAGCGATGTTCCGCCCCGTATTGGTTACTGGCGTGTCGTTTTTTTTGATACAGGAAGCAATGGACCGGATTTTATGAACAGGCTGCTCTTCCGAAGGAATCTCATAATCCCCTGTCCCATAAAGGGATTGGAGGAAAGCCCTGCCCGCCTCTCTCCCCGGAAAAAAATGGAATATGCTCGGGCGATCGGCAGAGCCGTTCCTGATCTGATGTTTATATTGGACGCTCAGGGCAGATGCTGTGGGTGCTGGGGGCCGGAAGAGGAATTAGTCGTGTCCAGGGACCGGATTGTTGGACAAAATATCGCCACGTTCCTTCCCCCGGACATGGTCGGACCCCTCCTCAAGGTGATCGCAAGGGCGATTGCAAGTGGATCGACGGTCCGCTATGAGTATTGTCTTGACATAGAAGGGGTCACCCAGCATTTCTCGGCCAAGATCGTCCGGATCAGTGACTCACAGGTCCTGTCCATCGCCAGGAATGTGACCAATATCCAGCGTGTCCAAAACGAGCTGGAGTCCTATAGGAACCAGCTCGAAGAGCTTGTCGATGTCAGGACAAAGGCCCTGAATATCGCTATGGAAAACCTGAAGTCGCTGCAGAAATCGACCATCGACGCCCATCTGGAGGTTATCCACCGCCTGGCCTCGGCGGCGGAATTCAAGGACAAGGAGACCGGCAACCATATCATCCGTATGGCCGAATATGCCGGTTTGCTCGGGAGGTTGTGCGGATTTTCCGAGGAAAAGATCGACCTTCTTCGACAGGCCAGCCCGTTGCACGACATCGGTAAGATCGGTATTCCGGATTCCATCCTCACCAAACCGGGCAGACTCGACGAGAAGGAGTGGGAGGAGATGAAACGGCATACGATCTACGGGGCCGAGATATTGAGCGCCTCTTCCTCGGACCATCTCAATGCCGGCCATCTGATCGCCCTGACCCACCACGAAAGATGGGACGGGTCCGGATATCCCCAGGGACTCTCCGGCGAACGGATCCCCCTCATGGGACGGATCTGTGCCGTGAGTGACGTTTTCGATGCCCTGACCTCCGAGCGTCCCTACAAAAGGGCCTATTCCAATACCGAGGCCCTGGAGATCATGCAGGCGGGACGTGGGTCCCATTTTGATCCCAACCTGATTGATCTGTTTATCGCCCATTTTGACGATTTCAAGGCCATCCAATTGTTGTGCAGCGGTGAGGGGCAGGGGATGACGGACAAGCATCCTGAAAATGTGAAGGAAAAGGAATGAAAGAAATCGAGAACCAATCCATCAAACCCAAGGCCGAGATATTCAAGGCCCTGGGGCATCCGGCCAGATTGCTCATGGTCGAGGAATTGTCCCGGGGGAATAGGTGTGTGTGCGAGTTGCAACGGTTGGTTGGATCGGATATTTCGACCGTATCAAAGCACCTTCGTATTCTGCGCAAGTTGGGGATTGTCAGAACCCACCGGAATAGGACCCAGGTTATCTATGAACTGCGGCTGCAGTGTCTGGGGACCTTTATGCAATGTGTGGAGAATTTCCTCGACAACCGTTTCGATCATGAAATCCGGCCAAAAGATCATCCATCCGCTGCTGACTGAAATTTTCTTGGTGCCGAGAGATTTTCTGCCCATCCTCCCGTTTTTCCATCTAATCCAATGCCTGTGGTATCGTTTCGATAATCTCCAGCACCTGAGTGGCCGGGGTGGGCCGACATAACTGCCCGGCCCGGCGGTTGGTCATGGCTGCTTGTTTAGACGCTTGGTCCATGGAGAGTCCCGCCTCGATCAGTGCCGCGCAGATGCCGGTCAGGGTATCGCCGGTCCCCCCCATGGCCTCCATGGCCTCGGCCGAGGGGGTGTCCACCTGCCAATGGATTCCCTGGGCCGTGGCGAACATGTCCGTACTCCCCTTGACCAGAAGGTGGCCGGCAGCGTTGTCGTGTCCGTAGGCCCGTTTGATGAGATTCTGGGGGTCGGAATTGTTGTGCAGGATGAATCCCCGGGTGTAGAAGGGGTGGGGCGCTGTTTCGTCGGCCAGAAAGGCGAGTTCGCCCATGTCCGGGGTAAACAGATCGTAGGACGGGGCAAATCCGCTCATCTTGGCCGCGTACATAAAACCCGCGTCTGCGATGAGTTTGGGCCGGGGGGTGCAGCGTTCGTCAATGGCCATGAGGACCCGGTTGTGCCAGTCCACGTCGGGCTGGAGGTAGTGGAAGACCAGGGTGGTCGGGCCGGTCTCGTGGATGTGTTCGGCAAGATGGGCATAGAGTTTCCTGCTCCCGTGACCGAGCCCTTCGTCGCCCACCAGAAAGGCATGGGGCATGGGGTGTCCGAGAGCGAGGGCGGTTTGCACGGCGGCTCCGATCAGGGCGGGGGTTCCCCGGCTGATGGGAAAATGGTGCCCGTCCACGATGATCTGGTCATCTTTTCGTTCTGCAGGGCCGCAAACAATGGGAAAGCCGGGATCGGGGACGGTTCCGATTATGACAAGCATTGGCGTGAGAGCTCCTCATAGGCGAGTTGGAGGGCATAGCCGCACAGGGTGTGCCCGGTTTCGCGGGGAGCAATGGCCTCATCGAGCTTCTGACCGGTGAGCCGTTCAGCCAGATAGGGAACGTCAGGGCATCCGCCGCCGGAAATATTGACGATGGTCAGATTTTTTTTGTGTATGGTCATCTTCATGTTGGCGGCCCGGACCATGAGATAGTCGCCGAAATCCTTGGAGTGGAAGAGATCAACCGGGGTGAGCAGGGGGCTGGTTACCGGAACGACATCGGTGGGTGCGACATTTTCGGCCTCCAGAAGACGCAGGATGTTCATCTGTTCGATGAGGGGGAATTCAATGACCAGATCGCATCCCTTCTGGATCTCCGGAGGCGGCCCCATGACCCTGATTTGCCATCCGGCCTCTTTGATGTGTTTTTCGGCCTGAATGACATCGGAGGTGTGGTCGAAAATCATGATCCCCCTGTCCCATTTGGATTCTGGGCCGGGGGATTGTTTTTTGCGGAACAACTTTTTGAAGAACATGGTGGCTCCAACGTGCCGTGTGGGTGGTTTCATTCGTCTGTTCTCTGTCATCTATTCCGTAGGGGCGGATATGGAATCCATAAGGGCGGATATGGAATCCATAAGGGCGGATATGG
>NZ_JBUDSQ010000058.1:0-17732 GCF_054921335.1 Desulfoplanes sp.
AACCAATAATAACGACGGCAGCTTCACCTTTGATCCTGGTTCTGACTTCCAGGATCTGGCTGAAGGTGAAACCAGGGATGTGACCTTTACTTATACGGCCACGGATGATTCCGGCTCTTCCAACGACACCTCGGAACCCGTGACCGTGACTGTAACCGTGACCGGCAATCCGACACCCGATTTGAGTGCGGCTGATGACAGCGCCTCAACGGCTGAAGACGATCAAGTTTTTGGCACTGTGGCAACCAACGACGCCACAACGTCCGGCGGAGATCTGACCTTTGCCAAGGCATCTGATCCGGCCAACGGAACAGTCACCGTCAATGCGGATGGAACCTATACCTACACCCCGGCAGCTAACTTCAACGGAACAGACGAGTTCACTTATACGGTGACCGATGCTGACTCCGGTGAATCACTGACCCAGACCGTGAGCATCACTGTTGATCCTGCCACAGACCTTACAGCGGCTGATGATACAGCAACGGTCACCGAAGACACAGTTCTGAACGGCACAGTGGCAGGCAATGATTCGACCACTTCCGGCGGAGATCTGACCTTTGCCAAGGCATCTGATCCGGCCAACGGAACAGTCACCGTCAATGCGGATGGAACGTACACATACACTCCGGGCGACAACTTTAACGGAACTGACGAGTTTACCTATACAGTAACGGATGCCACTTCCGGTGAAGCCCTGACCCGGACCGTGGATATCACGGTCAACCCGGCTACGGATTTGTCGGCTGGCAACGACACCGCCTCCGTGGATCAGGATACCCAGCTGACCGGGACTGTCGCAGCCAATGATTCCACCACGTCCGGCGGGTCCCTTTCCTTTGCCAGGGAATCGAATCCGGCCAATGGTTCGGTGACCGTCAATGCCGACGGTTCCTACATATATTCGCCCAATGCGGGCTACAGCGGGGATGACTTCTTTACCTACACCGTGACGGACAGCGCCTCGGGTGAGGTATTGACAAGGTCCGTGTCCATCACGGTGAACGATGTCTATGTTCCGCCCCAGGAGGATCCTGATCCTCAGCCCGATACCGAACCCGAAACGCCGGCCAACACGCCTGATGAGAGCGACGGGGATGACACGCTCGTTCAGGATGAAACTGGAAGCGAGCCGACGAATGAGACCGGAGACGATATCCCCGCCAATCCCTTTGAAGATCTCGATGAAGACGACGGTCTCGGGGATGACGATGGTTTCGACGAAGAGTCCGGGACAGGGGATGACGACGACCTGACCGGCGGCGATGATGATACGGACTTCTCCGGAGACGATGACGGATCCGTGGAAGATTACGCCGGTGACGATACCGGTGATGCCGGCGATGACGGGACCACAGGTGATGATGCCGGTACGGATGGAGATTCCGACTCGGGTACCGAGGGTGATACCGGCACAGAAGGGGATGCTGGAGGAGACGATACCGGCGACACGGGAACAGGCGATCTGCCGGGTACTCAGGAAGGCGAAGAGGGGGATGGACAAGGCGGTGGAACATCGGGTTCACAGGATTCTCAGGCAAATACCTACGATCTGGTCGTGGACGCCGGGATCAAGGATCAGCTCCTTCCCGTGGAGGAAGAGGTCAATCTGACCATTCCGGAAGCCGCCTTTGATATCCGTGCAACAGGTGACGACGGGTCTGAAAGCCACGAAAGCGTCGAAATCCAACTCGCAGCCACTCTGAAGAACGATGCGCCTCTTCCCGACTGGCTGCATTTCGATCCGGAAACCCGCACGTTCACCGGCAAGCCGCCCGAGGACATGGACCTTGATTCCCTGGAAATCAAGGTGACAGCCAAGACGGTTCATGGCAAAGAAACCCATGCCACCTTTACGATCATCTTCCACGAAACTACGGAAAAACAGACCGATGCCGAATCGGAGCAGAAATCAAAGCAGCAAGGGGACGGTGTTCTTGATCAGGGTGAAGTTGTCAGCCATTTGACCGGTTTGGGGATCGGCATTTCCGCCGGGTTGACCTTGGCCGGCAAAGGCATTGCGAACGACAAGCCCGGTTTTATGGGTCAAATCAAGAAGATGTCTGATTCTTTTGAGAGGGAGCGACGAGTATTCCTGGAGTCACTGGGATTATAGTTCAGACACGGCAGGTTGCCGGTTTTGGCGGTCATCTCGATGGAAATCCGTTATATAAAGAAGGAGAAATAATGCGTACCTCGTTGATTGTGGTTTTTGCCCTGTTGCTATCCGCATGCAGCATAAAACCCACGCCGTTGACGGACAATGAAATCAATCAGAGGGTAGACAGCGATCTCTTGACCATGTTCAGCGATCAGGAAGAGATTGATGGAACCTTGGACATTTATCAGGCCATGGCCCGGGGGATCAAATACAACCTGACCTATAGGCTCAAGATGCTGGAAGAGGCTTTGAGCCAGCGTCAACTGGATGTCTCCCGGTACGATCTTCTGCCCAAGCTCACGGCTGATGCGGGTTATCACTACCGCAACAAATACAGTGGGTCTTCCAGCTCCGCCCTGGACGGAAACACGGCAGGTGAACAATCTTTGAGAACGTCGACCTCCCAGGAAAGAAATCGCTACACCACGGAAGTCGGTGTCATGTGGAATGTTCTGGATTTTGGCGTGAGCTATATCCAGGCCAAGCAGCAGACCGACCGGATACTCATTGCCGAGGAGCGTCGAAGAAAAGCCATCCAGAACATCGTTCTGGATATCCGGTCGGCGTACTGGCGAGCTGTGGGCACGGACGAGCTCATAGCCGACATGACCCTGCTTCTCGATCAAACCAACGCGGCCATAGCCGATGCCCGGGAAATCGAGGAGCAGCTTCTCAAACCCCCGCGTGAGGTCATGGAATACCAGCGGGCACTGCTGGAGAACGTCCGTCTTCTGTGGGGCCTCATCCAACAGCTCAAGAACGCTCGCACGGAACTGGCGACCCTCATGAACCTCAGGCCGGGCACACCGTTCAGTCTTGAGGAACCGGATGCGAAATACATCGCTATTCCGGAAATTTCTCTGCCTGTGGAAGACATGGTCAGAGAGGCTCTGGTCATGCGTCCCGAGCTCCGGGAAGAGGATTACAAGAACCGTATCACCCTGCTGAATACCAAAAAGGCCATCCTGGAGATGCTTCCGGGGATCAATCTGGAATTCAGCTACAATACGGACACCAACAAGTATCTGGCCTTCAACGACTGGATGGAGGCGGGTGCGGGCATTTCCATGAATATCTTCAACCTGCTTTCCCGTCCGGCATTACTCAAATCCATCAAGGCCCAACATGAAGTGGACGAGATGCGTCGTAAGGTGACCAGCATCGCCGTGATGACCCAGGTGCATCTGGCGTATCAGAACTATCTCCAGTCGGTGGAAGAGTATAAGATTTCCAAGCAGCTAGATAAGATCAACAAACGCATCGACAAGCAGATGACCGCAGAGAAAAACTCCGGGCTCAAGGATCAGTTGGCTGCCATCAAGACCAAGACCAATGTATTGGTCACCAGGATGCGCTACAACATCGCCTATGCGGGATTGCAGAACGCCCTGGGACGTATGTACAATTCCATGGGGCTGGATTTCCTGCCCGAGGCCGTGGATGATTATAATGTGGACACCATCGCCAAAGGACTCAAGCTCTATTTTTCCCAGACAGCACGCCGGTTGTCCCCGGCCGGTGCTGCCTCTCCGGGTGACGTGGTTGCGGGGACAGCTTCGGTGACAGATAGGCTGAGCGATCCTGCAGAGCCGGGTACTCCTGAGAACCTTATGGCCGTTGTCACCGCCTATCGTCTGAATTTTCGCAAGGCTCCGAGTCCGGATGCCCCGACATTGACCAGCCCTCTTTTCCAGGGTGAAATATTGCCGGTACTCGAACGCACTCCCGGATGGATCCGCGTCGACAACCACGGCGTCAGCGGATGGATTTCAAAGAAGCATACCACGATCAAACCCCTTGATAACCAATGATCGCGCAGACTCCATCCAAGGCGGTGTACCTCATGGCCCTGGTTCTTTTTGTGTGCTGGACATGGCCTTTTCCGGGACATTGTGGAGATGTTGTCACTGACCCCATGGCCATTCGCGTTCTCGTGGTTCCTGAAAACGAAACCGTTCTTTCCTCGGAAATGCCCGGCAAGATATCTTCCATCCGGGTCGATATGGGCGACACTTTCAAAAAGGGACAGCGACTCGTTGATTTCGACTGCGAACTCAGACGAGCCCGGTTAAAAAAGGCTCAGGCCGAGCTCGAATCCGCCCAAAAGGTTCTTCAGGTCAACCAGCGGCTGGGCCGTCTCAATTCGGTGAGCGAGCTGGACCTGGCCCTTTCGGAATCCAAGGTCAAAATGGCTGCAAGCGAGGTTGCCGTGCGCAGGGCCCTGGTCAGGCAATGCACCATTACCGCGCCCTTTTCCGGCCAGGTGGCTCGTCGGGAGGCCAAGCCCCATGAATTCGTCACAGAAGGGAAGCCGGTCGTCCATATTGTGGACACGGCGCATCTTCGGCTGCAGATGTTCGTGCCCTCGCAATGGTCTGTATGGATTCGTTCCAAACCCTCGTTGACCGTAACCATTGATGAAACCGGTACGACGTATCCTGCCACCATTGTTTCCGTGGGTGCGGGTGTGGATTCCACGAGCCAGACCCTTGAGGTGTGGGCCCGTATCGACAACAGCGACGCAAAACTTCTGCCCGGCATGAGCGGAACGGCAACTTTTGCGGAGTATCCCTCCCAATGACTGCTCAGCCCGCTTCTCCCACCCCGGAACAACAGATCGTTTTCCTCAGCTCTTTGCTCCAGTTGGAAAAGAGAATCCGGCATGCCCAGACGATCCCGGAACTCCTCTTCTGTCTGGCCAATGAGACGCTGCGCCTGACCAACTACAAGCAGGCCCTGGTCTGGGAAGTCGGTTTGAGCGGTGGTTTGCGTCTCAAGACGATCTCCGGGATAGACCGGCCCGAGCGCAACGCGCCCTTTCCAGCCTTTGTCAACAAACTACTGCGTACTTCCTTTGCCAAGGGACTTCCTCGCACCCCCCAACCCCTTGAGCCCGAGGGGTTGGACAACCATCTTCAGGAAGCGTGGCGGACCTGGGAGTGCGGCCACGGGCTTTGGGTGCCCATTCTCGCTCCTCAGGGTAACCTCTTGGGCGGGATGCTCCTGTTTCGTCACGCCCTGTGGGGCGAGCAGGAGAGCGCCCTGTTCGAGCGACTGGCAGATACCGCCGGGCATGCCTGGATGGCTTTGTATAAAAAGGCCGGACCGTTGCGCCGGACCTGGTCCTCACCGGGCAGACGAACCCTGATCAAGCTCATGCTTTTGCTCGCTTTTGCGGGCATCATGTCTCTTCCGGTCCACCTTTCGGCCATAGCACCTGCGCGGATCGTTCCCCAGAATCCGGTCATCGTCAGCCCGGGCATGGAAGGGGTGGTCCGCGACATCCTGGTCAAGCCCAACCAGCAGGTGGTCGAAGACCAGCCGCTTTTTTCCCTGGATGACACCACGCTGGCCAATCGCCTGAAGATCGGGGAAAAGGAAATCAAGGTGGTTACGGCCGAGTATACCAATATACAGCAGAAGGCGTTCAACGATCCCAGAGCGCGGGAAAAGATCCTCTTTCTCAAGGCCCAACTGGATCAGAAGAACGCGGAACTCGAGTATATCCGTGACCTGCTTGAAAAAACCGTGGTCCGATCCCCGGAGCCGGGCATTGCCATTTTTCAGGAACCTGATGCCTGGATGGGCAAACCCGTGGTCATCGGTGAAAAGGTCATGACCGTTGCCGATCCGGACCATGTGGAACTGGAGGTTATGCTCCCTGCTGACGAGGCCATCCATCTGGCTCCCAGAGCCGATATCCTTTTTTTTCTGAATATCGCCCCCGAAGCCCCTCTCAAGGCCCGACTCGAGTCCATGAGTTACGAGCCTTTGCTCACAGCTGAAGGCTTTCTCGCCTTCACCATCAAGGCAAACCTCGTGGACCAGGCCACCCCGCCCAGAATCGGTATGCAGGGAACCGCCAAGGTGCTCGGCGAACAAGTCCCCCTGATCTATTACCTGCTGCGTCGGCCTTTTACGGCACTCAGGACACGACTGGGCATCTGATATGCTGAACATCGACCAGGGAAACCCAGAAATCATCCTCACCCCTCTCAGGGACGATCTTTCCATTCTGGAAGGACCGCCTTTGGAAAACGGCGCTCCCACGTGGAACATACACGACCCCGCGCGGAACACCTTCTACCGTATAGGGCGGCTGGAGTTCGAGATCATCTCCCGCTGGGATCTGGGGGATGTGGCAGCCATTCTGGACGGCTTGCATGCCGAAACCACGTTGTCGGCCACTTCCGAAGACATCGGGACGATCAAGGATTTTTTGCTCAAGAACTGCCTGCTCAATCCCGCCGACCCTGAAGCCCTGAAGATCGTCCATTCCAGGGTGACGGCCAAACGCCCCCATCCCCTTTCCTGGCTCCTCAAGAACTACCTCTTTTTCCGCATTCCCGTGTGCAATCCCGATGTATTTCTCGGCCGTACATATCCAATAGTCAGCATGCTTTTTTCGCATATAACCCTGATCATTCTGGCTATAGCATCACTTGTAGCGTTTCTGCTCATCGAACATCACTGGGAATCCTTTTTCCATACCTTTTTGTATTTCTTTTCCTTTGAAGGGATCGTTTTTTACGGACTGACCCTGTTCGGGGTGAAACTGCTCCATGAGCTGGGTCATGCCTATACCTCCAAATACTATGGATTGAGCGTCCCCTCCATGGGCATCGCCTTTCTTGTCATGTGGCCGGTTCTGTATTCGGACAATTCCGATGCCTGGCGTCTGCGCAGCCGCAAGGCCAGAATGTCCATAGTGGCGGCCGGGACTATCGTGGAACTTTCCCTGGCGGTCATGGCCACCATTTTGTGGGTGTTTCTGCCCGACGGCCCCCTCAAGAGCGCGTGTTTTCTCGTGGCAACGGTTACCTGGATCAGTTCCCTGCTGATCAATCTTTCCCCGTTCATGCGATTTGACGGGTACTACTTTCTCTCGGATTATCTGGGCGTACCTAATCTGGCTCCCCGGGCCTTTGCCCTGGCCAAATGGGAGCTCAGGCGGTTTATTCTCGGTCTGTGCACGCCCCCGCCGGAAACCTTCTCCAGGCGTAAACACCGCGCCCTGATCGCCTATGCGTGGGGAACCTGGCTGTATCGTCTGTTCCTTTTTCTGGGAATTGCCTTCATGGTGTACCACTTTTTCTTCAAGGCGCTGGGCATCATCCTGCTTGTCGTGGAACTCTCCGTTTTCATCTTCAATCCGATTCTGCGGGAAATCCGGGCGTGGTGGACATTGCGTCCGGTTATCGGGTGCAACGGGCATGTGGTCACGTCGGCACTCATCTGTATCCTCTTGCTGGCCTGGCTGGTGGTCCCGCTCCCTGGAAAGATCATTGCCCCTGCCGTACGCAAGGCCCGTCAGACAGCGTCGCTGTATCCCCCTTTTTCGTGCCGCATTACAACGTGTAATGTCCGTAACGGTGACAGGGTAGGGCAGGGGGACGCGCTTTTCGAGCTGGAATCCCCCCATATCGATCATCAAATGGCCATCAGCGCCAGGGAAATAAAGACCCTGCAAATCGCGCTCAAACGGCAGAAAACAGCCTCTGTCGGGCTTGAACAGAGCCTTATCACCTTTGAGGAACTTTTTCGGGCCCAATCCAATCTCGAGGGATTTTCCAAACAAAAGAAACGGCTGATCATCACTGCGCCCTTTGCCGGGATGATCAAGGATATCCCTCCGGGGCTGCGTGTTGGAAGCTGGGTCAACCAGTCTCAGCTTCTTGGAACCCTGTTGACACCCGATGTGCAGAAGATCCGTGCCTATATCCAGGAAAAGGAAGTCCAGAACATGGCGGACACAACAAGGGCGCTCTTCTATCCTGATAGTGGTGAGCATGATCCTGTGGCATGTATCCTGGTCGCAATGGACCCCACCAGCCCCGAGATTCTGGAAGATGATCCTTCCCTGGCGTCTCTGTACGGGGGTACGCTGCCCGTGGAACAGGACCGCAATAAACACCTTGTTCTCAAGAAGAGCCATTACCGGGCACTTTTTACGCCCGAAACACAGGGCGCCCCGTGCACGACCGTTGAAAACGGGCGTATCGTTATCAACCGTGAACCCCGCTCTCTCATCGTGGACACGTTCAAGCATGTTTACGGCGTTCTTATCCGTGAGAGTGGATTTTAGAATGGCTCCGGGGCTATCTCCAAACGATCAAACTCGTGCTCGGCATTGATCCGTTCCACGCTTTTTGATAGATGTCATCAAATCCCTCCAGCTTTTTGCCATTGTCGCAAATTCGGCGTAAAAAGGGGAGACCACGCAAGTAAAGGCGTTAGATTTTCATCTAACGCCTTTACTTGACTCTGGGTGTTATCTTGGTCCGACCCCGATAAGTACAAGCCCCAATTCGTCGAACCATGCTTGATTCATACTGTGGTGGGATTGAGGCGTTCGGCTCAATCGCCAGTACCCCTTCCGGGCATGGTAGGGTCTCATGGTAGGGTTTGGGAAAAATCCTTCTAAAACGACGTGTTAACATCGGGGGAGGGATGTGATAGCGGACGTTGAATTTCGTGCTTCTATCGGTTGTCGAAAAAAACGGCAGTCGACACCCGCTTTGCACGACTGAGCTCAGGAAGACAGGGTGTCCCATCTGACGCGAGCATGATCAGCTTCTACCTCCCATTTTACGGGGCAAATGGACTGTTTAAGCGGATAAGAGGGCCTTTTGGGGATGGTTTATGATGACATCCCGGATAGATGCCTAGGTCCGACCCTGATATGATTCGGACCCGTTGAAACCGGGAGCGACAAAGGAGACAAGATGAAAACAATCGGTTTGCTGGGCGGCATGAGTTGGGAGAGCACTGCGGGATATTACCGGATCATCAATCAGGGCATCAAGGAACAGCTCGGGGGACTGCATTCGGCCAGAATAGCCATGTACAGCGTTGATTTCGGTCCCATCGAGGAATTGATGCGGGCGGGCGACTGGGACGGAATCGAAGAGACTCTTGTCGGGGCCGCTCAGGGAATTCAGAAAGCCGGTGCGGATTGTTTGCTCATCTGTACCAATACCATGCACAAGCTCGCCGACCATATTCAGGTCGTCATGGATATCCCTCTCCTGCATATAGCCGATGCCACGGCCGAAATCCTGGTACGAGATGGTATTACAACCGTCGGCCTGCTGGGTACGGCCCCGACCATGGAGCAGGATTTCTACAAAGGAAGACTCTCGGACCGGCATGGGCTGAATGTCTTGATCCCCAACCACGAAGATCGGCGTATGGTCCACAAGGTCATCTTTCAGGAACTGTGCAAGGGAGATGTCAGGTCCGAGTCCAGAGACGAATTCCTGCGCATCATCGACGATTTGGCGGCCAGGGGGGCAGGGGCCGTGATTTTGGGATGTACGGAAATAGGCATGCTCGTCAGCCCGGCCGATACCCGGGTGAGACTTCTGGACACTACGGTCATCCACGCTGAAAAAGCCGTGGCGTTTGCTTTGGGGTGAACCGAGGAGCCCCCGGATGCCGACGGCCTCGACCAGATGGGCTGCAACGAAATCCGAACTCCCTGACTGACCGATTCAGAATCCGGCTTCTTCACTTCCAGTACACCGTCAGGATGTCGTTGTGTACTTCATAACGGATGTGCCTGCAGAAAAGAGATTTTTGCAGGCACATCCGTAGGGGCGATTCATGAATCGCCCGTTTTTGCAGACCCTCGGGAGGGGCTGCAAAAACAATCTTTGGCAACCTGAATCGTAACAGATATCTGCCTTTTCTTGAGAACAGTGAGTCCGGCTGACGTACCTAAAACGAGTAAGGGCAGCTTATACCCCCCATTTTATGGGGTAAATGGGCTGTTTAAGCGTATAAAAGGGTCTTCCGTGGATGGTTTATGATGACATCCCGGATAGATGCCGAGGTCTGATCCCGATAGCAAAGGCATTCAAAACCACTTGTTTTATTCTAGATTCTAGAATATGGAATATCCATGAATCTACTTCCCCAAGATGTCCTCGTGATGCTGAAACTCGCCTTGTCGGCTCCTGCCGGTTGGACCTACGACAAGGTCGCGTATGAGCTCGGTCTGAGCTCCTCCATGGCCTATAACGCGATCAAACGGGCAACCCAGGCTCGGTTGTTCGACAGTCACAACAAGCGGCCGCGCCGCAAGGCTTTGGAAGAATTTCTCGTTCACGGCGTGAAATACGCCTACCCTCCGGACATCGGAACCATGACCAGAGGCGTTCCCACAGCGTTCGCTTCTCCCATGTTGAGAAACAAATTCGCCCACGCGGACCAGGAAACCGACATCTATGTCTGGCCGCATCCCCAGGGTGATCAACGAGGAATCGAGGTGTCTCCCCTGTACAAGTCGGTTCCGGATATAGCCGGACGTGATGAAAAACTCTACTCGGCCCTGGGACTGCTCGACGCTATCCGCATCGGCCGAGCCCGAGAACGAGCGCTTGCGGAGAAACTCCTGCTGGAGATGCTGGCCTATGCAAAGACATAAATACCAATGCATCGACAGGGTGATCAACGTGGCGGCTTTGTTGGAAGAGTTGGCGGAAGAGGTCGTTTTTGTCGGCGGCTCTGCTGCCGGCCTGCTCATCAACGATCCGGCGATCCCTGATGTCCGTCCAACCCTCGACATCGATGTCATCGTGGAAATTGCAACTCGCGGTGACTATTACCGGCTCCAGGAACGTCTGCGGGAGAAAGGCTTTCGCGAAGCTGTGGGCGAAACGGTTCTGTGCCGTTTTCGGCATGGATCCATCATCCTTGATGTCATGCCCACCGAGCCGGCAATTCTGGGATTTGCCAATCGCTGGTACGCAGATGCAGCACGGAATGCCCAGGCTCTGGAGATCGACGGAGTCAGGCTCCGGGCTGTGACTCCGGCCTATTTCCTTGCAACGAAACTGGAGGCATTCCACGGCCGCGGAGATCATGACTTCATGCTCAGCCATGACATGGAAGACATCATCGCCGTGCTTGATGGACGTCTTGAGATTGTCAGGGATATTGCCGCGGCAGAGCAAGATGTCCAAACATACCTTAAAAAAGAATTCGTCCTTCTGCTTGATGACGAGGATTTCATGGACGCCCTGTCCGGGCATCTTCCCGGAGACGCCGCGAGTCAACAACGACTCCCTATTCTGATCAAGCGAATGGAAAAAATCGCCGGTCGTTGACAGCGGCACTTCACAGACTCTCTGTTTTGCCTATAAACGGATATATCTCGGAGGGTTGAGAGCATAAGAAGCTGATAGTGGAGGCAACTATCAGGAAATTCCGAATAGTTCGCTCCAAATGGGTGAACAACGATGTAAATGACAACCGAGACCGTCTGAATTGTATCAAAAACAGGACTGGTAAACCCCTTCCTCCCAACTTTTTTTCACTTTTTTCTCCCCCCTCTTTTCCCCCTTCCATATGGGGGTTTTTGAGAAATCGACTACAGGTTTTTCAAGTTTCCGCCCCGCTTTCCTCCCCGCCTTTTCATGGCATCGCATGAAGACATTTTTGTGAACCAGGCAAATAAATCATTCTATTTCTGCTGGTTGCTGCCTTGCATTACGCCACGAATTTTTGAATTCGCATACAAACAGCCCCCTCACCTGCTTTGGGACACACGTCCGGGCATGGTAGGGTCTCATGGTAGGGTTTGGGAAAAAATCCGTCTAAAACGACGTGTTAACATCGGGGGAGGGATGTGATAGCGGACGTTGAATTTCGTGCTTCTATCGGTTGTCGAAAAAAACGGCAGTCGACACCCGCTTTGCACGACTGAGCTCAGGAAGACAGGGTGTCCCATCTGACGCGAGCATGATCAGCTTCTACCTCCCATTTTACGGGGCAAATGGACTGTTTAAGCGGATAAGAGGGCCTTTTGGGGATGGTTTATGATGATATCCCGGATAGATGCCGAGGTCCGACCCCGGTAAGGCAGAGTTTCCATTGAGTCCCGATGATATACCGCAGACCTGTAGGGGCGATTCAAGAATCGCCCGCTTTTCTGCGCCCCGGGAGGTGCAGAAAAGCAAACGGGTTGCCGGAAATCTATGGTTTTGGACGTGATATGTCGGTAGCCTCAAAAACTACGGGTTTCAAAGCAGGTTTGGTTTAGAATAATGATAGCCCACGGAACAGTGTCTGCTCTTTAGAGTACACGGAACACGCGGAAAAGGGCTTTAACGACAACTGCCTTTAATTTTTTCCCTGTGTCTTTTCCAGAAACGAAAAACCAGAAACGAAAAACCTTTTTTCCCGTCTGTTCCGTAGGCAAATACAGTTATCTTAAAACCTAACTCTTAAAACTTAAAACCGATCCCCATGACCATCCCCTTACTAGATCTCAAGGCACAATATGCCACGATAAAGGACGAAATCGACTCCGCTGTCGCCGATGTGTTTGCATCTCAATACTTCATCAATGGCCCCAAAGTGGCTGAGCTGGAAGAGGCAATCGCCGCCTATTCCCAGTGCGGTTACGGATGCGGTGTATCTTCCGGCTCCGATGCTCTGCTTATCGCCCTGATGGTGGAAGGCATAGGTGAGGGTGACGAAGTCATCACCACCCCCTACACTTTTTTCGCCACAGCCGGGGCCATTGCTCGCGTGGGGGCCACGCCGGTGTTTGTGGACATTGATCCGGTCACCTACAACATCGACCCGGAAAAAATCCCCGCCGTCATTACCGATCGCACCCGCGCCATCATCCCGGTCCACCTCTACGGCCAAATGGCCGACATGGACCCGATTCTCGATATCGCTCGCACCATCAACCAAAAACGAAAAACCAAAAACGAAAAACCCATAGCAGTGATCGAAGACGCCGCCCAGGCCATCGGTTCCGAGTACAAAGGCCTCCGCGCAGGCTCTCTCGGCGACTATGGCTGCTTCTCCTTTTTCCCTTCAAAAAATCTCGGCGGAGCCGGTGACGGTGGTATGGTCACCTGCCAGGACAAAGACAAGGCAGACAAGCTGCAGATTTTTCGATCCCACGGCTCACGTCCCAAATATTACCATAAATGGATCGGCGGCAATTTTCGTCTGGATGCCCTGCAGGCAGCTGTACTTCGGGTCAAGCTCAACCACCTGGACGATTGGACAGCAAAGCGTCAGCACAATGCCGAGAGGTACAATAGACTTTTTGCAGCTTCTGGATTAGATGTGGCGTTTACTGCTGATAGTGATTGTGCGTCATCTGATAGGCCCCAGGTTGTTTTGCCTTCTGCTATCCAGGACCGGCATATTTACAATCAATATGTCATCCGGGTGCAGGACCGGGATGGGTTGCGTGCCTTTTTGAAGGACAACGGAATCGGGAACGAGGTGTATTATCCGGTGCCGTTGCATATGCAGGAGTGTTTTGCGTATCTCGGATATAATGAAGGAGATTTCCCGCAGAGTGAACAGGCGGCACACGAAACCGTTGCGTTACCAATATATCCGGAACTTGGTGATAAAATGGCTGAAGCAGTGGTGCAAAAGATCGTAGAATTTTTGTCGAAGTAAAAAAACGTTTTTATTCCGTGTTATTCCGTGTGTTCCGTGGGCCAAAAGCCCTTAACCAGAAACCAAAAACGCCCTACCTAAAATACATGCTAACCTACTCCGACCTCACAACCAAAAAATCCCCCATCGCCATTGTCGGCCTGGGCTATGTCGGTCTTCCTCTGGCGGTTGCCTTTGCCGAGCATTTTGACGTCATTGGTTTTGATATCAATGAAGAGCGGATTGCCCAGCTCAAAAGCGGCGTGGACAAGACCCTTGAAGTGGAAGATGCCCGGTTGCAGGCCGTAACCATGGAGTTCACTTCCGATCCTGCAGCCTTGGAACGTGCCGGGGTGATCATTGTTGCCGTGCCCACGCCCATTGACAGAAATCGCAGACCGGATCTGACACCGGTTGTGGGAGCATCTACACTGGTTGGGAAGCATCTTGGAAAAGGTTCCGTGGTGGTCTACGAATCCACGGTCTACCCCGGGGTGACCGATGATATCTGCGGGCCGATTCTGGAGAAGGAATCCGGCCTTGTCTGCGGAGTGGATTTTTTTCTGGGGTATTCACCGGAACGCATCAATCCTGGTGACAAGGTGCATACCCTGCAGACCATCACCAAGATCGTTGCCGGGCAGCATCCCGAGATCACAGGGCTGTTGGCAACATTGTACGAAACCGTTGTTCAGGCCGGCACCCATCATGCGTCGTCCATCAAAGTGGCCGAGGCCGCCAAGGTCATCGAGAATACCCAGCGGGATCTGAACATTGCGTTGATGAATGAACTCTCCCACATTTTCAGCATGATGGGCATCGATACGCTGGAAGTTTTGGAGGCTGCGGGCACCAAGTGGAATTTTCTCCCGTTCCGTCCCGGGCTCGTGGGCGGGCATTGTATCGGCGTGGATCCCTATTATCTGACATTCAAAGCCGAGGAACTGGGCTACCATCCCCAGGTCATCCTGTCGGGTCGCCGGATTAACGACTCCATGGGTTCCTATGTGGCCCAGACCATGGTCAAAAAGATGATCCGTCGAAGCTGTGCCATCAAAGGAGCCAGAATCGGGGTCTTGGGACTGACCTTCAAGGAAAATTGTCCCGATCTCAGGAATACGCGCGTCACGGACATTATTGCCGAGCTGGAAGAATTCGGCTGCGAGGTGCTTGTGCACGATGCCTATGCCGACAAGCAAGAGGCCATGAAATATTATGGGATTGATCTGAAGCCCTTGGCGGATCTCAACGAACTCGACGGGTTGATCATCGCGGTTGCTCACGATGCGTACAAGGAACTGGGTATGGATCAGTTTGGGGCAATGTTCGAGAATCCGGAAAAGGTGATCATCGGGGACATCAAGGGGATTCTTGATCGGGAAGAGGCTGGGCAGCGAAACATTTGTGCGTGGCGGCTTTGATTTTTCCGGCAGAGGAAAAGGACAAAGACATGGGGGCCAACGAAACAGTTTCTGCTCTTTAGAGTATGCTAACCACCTGAAAGTTTTTTAAAACAACTGCCTTTTTTCGTGTGTTCCGCGTGTTTAGTTGGCAAAAAATTCTCTGAGCTGTTCCGCATGTTTAGTTGGCAAAATAATCTTTTAGCTGGTAGGTAGTTATGCTACTGTATGCTGATGAGAGCTACGGAATAGTCGGGGCATGCTTTGATGTATACACCGACATGGGGGCAGGATTCCTGGAATCTGTCTACCAGGAGTGTCTGGCTCTCGAATTTTCGCGGCGGGGGATTCCCTTTGACCAGCAGAAGCGGCTCGAACTTTCTTATCGGGGTACCCAGTTGAAGCAGGAATATGTGGCGGATTTTGTCTGCTATGAAAAGATCATTGTTGAGATTAAGGCTGTGAAGGACCTGGCGTCTGAGCATCGGGCCCAGGTGCTGAATTATCTGCACGCTACCGGGTACAAACTGGGGCTTCTGGTCAACTTCGGCCACTACCCCAAGGCAGAAGTAGAGAGAATTGTCCGGCACCAACGAAAAAGACGACATGAGGGCCAACGAAACAGTTTCTGCTCTTTTTAAAAAAGTGCCTTTTTTTTCGCATGTTCCGCGTGTTTAGTTGGCAAAAAATTCTTTTAGCTGTTTCATATATAGGCCAACCAAAGACGAACGACATGGGGGCCAACGAAACAGTTTCTGCTCTTTAGAGTACGCTAAACACCCGAAAGTTTTTTTAAAAAAGTGCCTTTTTTCGCATGGTTCGCGTGTTTAGTTGGCCAAAAAATCTTTTAGTTGTCCGCTGAAGGCATCAACGGCAAAGAAAGACAGGTAGCCAACGAAACACACTAAACACACGAAAGGTTTTTTTTAAAGAAAACTGCCTTTTTTCGCATGTTCCGCGTGTTTAGTTGGCAAAAAAGTCTTTTTCGATCGTTCGTATGACAACCCGAAAACCCCTTGACGCCCTTTGCTACCCTGTGTATCCGTTCATTTCCTGAACTTAAAAAGGTTATTTTTTGAATCCCATGGACGATTCCACTTCCTACAAAATCTACAAGCTCATCGAAGCCGAACCCGAGATCAGCCAGCGCGAACTTGCCCGCCGCTTGGGCGTTTCCCTGGGCAAGGCCAACTATTGCATCCAGGGGCTCGTGGGTAAGGGCATGGTCAAGGCGAGCAAATTTTACAACAAGAAGAACAAGCTGGTCTACCTCTACCTCTTGACCCCCAAGGGGATCGAGGACAAGGCCGTTGTGACCATGCGGTATCTGAAGCGTCGGATGAAGGAGTACGACGAAATCCGGGAAGAGATCGCTCAGATCAAGGAAGAGATCGCCAACGTCGACATAGCTCAACAAAAGGATATCCGGACATGAGAAGGAAACATTCAGAGCAGAAAGTTGTAGTCGACTTTCTTTCCCGACTAGAAGCACTCTATACGGATGTCACCTCATGGGTTGCCGACAGGGCTCTAAATGTCAGCTCGTCGTTTGTGGAACTGCATGAAGAAACTCTGGGAAGGTATGAGGTTCCATGTTTATCAATCCAAAAGGCCGGTGGGGAAGAAATCGGTATCTTGAATCCCGTTGGGGCCACTGTCATTGGTGCTTCTGGACGCGTGGACATTGTGGGGGCTGTAGATCGGGAGATTTTGGTCTTTCTGGATAAAGGAGGGCCTACAATTTCGAGAGCCATCCAGGACAGTGGGCAGGCGAAGACCCGGACTGTTCCTCTCTATCGTGGTGTTTCCGAGGATGGGTGGTATTGGATCGAAAGCCGTAAGCCCAGCAGGGCGCGTCTGCTCGACAAGACCCTGTTCCTGGATTTGCTGGACGAGGTCAGTGACTATGAAAGTCGATGAGGCCATGGAAAGAATATGGCTGACGTATCAGGTGATGATGGATGCCGTGAAGGTTGCTTCCCGTACTATTCGGCAGGGGAATGTCGGCCTGATTAGAGATACGAATTTTGTGGACAGCCTCCAGGAAGATGCAAAGTATGATCTTGCGAATTGTCGAATGGCTGCTGAAGAATATGCTATCATTTCGATGTGGGCGATCTTTGAACGACGTCTTGTGGAAGCTCTCACCATTGAAAGTCGGAAGATGCTCGATAGTCCGCCTGAAGAATTCAACCGGGCTGTTTGCAGAAAGGTCGAGGACTCCCTTGAATACATGCGGGCCAATGACATTCTGGATCTCATCAAAGTGCTGGTCGGAGACGATCTCGCCGGGAAGGCCAAGCAAATAAAGAGGCACCGTGATTGGCTGGCACATCGGAACAAGAAGAAGCCCTCACCGGCAAACGTCCAGCCCGTGTTCGTGTATCAGGTGCTTTCTGAAATTGTGGGGCAAGTGAGGAGATAACCGAAAGTACAGGATGGGCTATCCACTCAGATATTTTCAGCCTGGATATGTATGGCATCTGACAAAGAGATGCCATGACAGGAATTTTTTGCTTGATGTTGCCTGGTACCGAAAACTTATGGTCGACACTTTGTTTGAGGCTCAAGAGCGGTATGGGGTTCCTATTTTGAATTTCACCGTTACTTCAAACCATATCCACATTTTGGTTCTATGTCCGGAAGACAAGACAGCCATCCCTTGCATGATGCGACTTCTGGGGTCAAAGGTCGGGGCGACATACAACAAGAAGACGGGCCGTTTGGGGGCATTCTGGCAGAAGAGATACCATGCC
>NZ_JBUDSQ010000059.1:0-17578 GCF_054921335.1 Desulfoplanes sp.
GTTGTGTATCCGTTTGAATTATTGGGAAATCAAACATGTTGCGAATAAAAAATCTGAAATGCACCTACGGGAGCATCGTTGCGGTCCACAATGTGAGCCTGTCGGTCAGGCAGGGGGAGCTCATCTCCCTCATCGGGGCCAACGGGGCGGGCAAGAGTTCACTGCTTCTGGCCGTGTGCGGGCTGCTCACCACCTGGGAGGGGGGGATCGTTTTCAAGGAGGGTTCCCTCAAGGGGATGTCGCCGCCCGCCATTGTCCGGGCCGGGATCAGCATGGTCCCGGAAGGCAGGCAGATCTTTGCCCCCCTGAGCGTCATGGATAATCTGAAGCTGGGTGCCTACACCCGGTATCGGATGGGGCTCAGGGATCAGGCGCGGGAGGATCTGGACATGATCCTTTCCATGTTTCCCATCCTCCGGGAACGGGCCGATCAGCCTGCCGGGACCCTGTCGGGCGGGGAACAGCAGATGCTGGCCATCGGCAGAGCCCTCATGGCCCGGCCGCAACTGCTCGTATTGGACGAACCGTCCATGGGGCTGGCGCCCAAGATCGTGGACATGATCTTCGGCGTTATCCGGGATCTCAAGGACCGGGGCGCGACTATCCTGCTGGTGGAGCAGAACGCCCGTGCAGCCCTGGAGATCGCGGACCGCGGGTATGTTCTGGAGACCGGCAAGGTGGTTCTGCAGGGGAGTGCTGACGAGCTGCTGGTGGATGACGATGTCAAGCGGGCCTATCTGGGCCGCGATTACGGTGATTTTTACGAAGGGAGGGAGTGAGCATGGCCGATGTGCAGCAGATGACCATGGAGGAAAAGGAGCAGCTCAAGCTGGAACGGCTGCAGACAACCCTGAACCGGGCCTACAAGAACGTGCCCTTTCATCGCAACCGTTTTGCAGAGTCGGGGATTCTGCCTGAAAACATCGTCTCTCTGGACGATCTTTCCAGATTGCCGTTCATGGACCGTTCCCATCTGGCCACCCATTATCCCTATGGCTTGTTCGCCGTACCGCTCCGGGATATCGTGCGTATCCACACGGCCCCGGGAACCGGCGATCGGCCCAGTGTGAGCGGATATACCAGGGCGGACCTGCTCATCTGGCAGAAACTGGTGGCCAGGAGCCTTGCGGCTGCCGGGGTGGGCCAAACGGACATCGTCCAGATCCATCTTCCCCCGGGACTCTCGGGCTGGGCGCGGGACTACAAGGACGGCGGCGAGGCCCTGGGTGCAGGGGTCATTCCCAACTCATCCCTCTCCCTTGCCAAGACCCTCATGGTCCTGCGGGACTACAAGACCACCACATTGGTGAGCACGCCCGTTTTTGCCCGTGAGCTCATGGAGCACATGTTCAAGCGGGAGTCCAACCCCAACGAACTGAACCTCGACCGGATCATCCTGGTGGGCGAGCCCGTGACTCGTGGAGATGTAGCCGATCTGGAGGAACGCCTCCATGTGAGCGTCTGGCGCCACTACGGGTTGAGCGAGATCCCGGGACCGGCCATGGCCCACGAATGCTCGGATCACGGCGGGCTGCACATGAGCGACGACCATATTCTCACGGAAATCGTCGATCCGGCCACGGGGAGGGCAGTGGAGCCCGGCGCGGAAGGGGAACTCGTCCTGACCACCCTGTCCGTGAGAGCCTTTCCCCTGATCCGGTTCCGGACCGGGGACATGGCCCGGCTGGTTACCGATCCCTGCGGGTGCGGCTCTCTCCTGATGAAGATGGAGATAGTGCCCGAACGGGCCGATTCCCTGCTGATCATCTCGGGCATCAAGATCTCTCTCCCCCAGGTCAACGAGTATCTGGCCACTGCCCTGAACATGGATCACCCCCGGTGCACCATCCTGAAAACCCGGTCCATGGGCACGGAGATCCTGTCCATCAGCGTAGCCATGGACGATGCCCTTTTCTCCGACGAGATCAAGGAGCTGGAAACCCTGGTCAACCGTACCCAGGCCGCCCTGGAAGAACAGATCGGGGTGGGGGTGAGGATCACCCTCATGCAAGGGAGGTAGGGGCAGAGGAAAAAAATGGAGTGCGCAGTACACGGTGCGCAGATCGAAAAATGTCGTCATCCCGGACGTGATCCGGGATCTTGAAGGACGCGGCTGAGAGATTTGCACCAAAGATCTCCCCATGTCGTTCAAGATCCCGGCCTTCGCCGGGATGACGGTAGATACGGCTGGTTGAGGGCCGCGACAATTACGCCCCTGTTTGCTGTTGCGGCCGGGGCAGGCTGTTTTTGACCGGTGCAAGGGCCGAACCCACCCAGTGGATCATTTCGCCGAGGTTCTTCATGTTGGCCAGCCCTTCGGTGTCGTTCAGCACGTCCCCCCTGTCCAGCCCATAGCCCATGTTCCAGTAGGTGGACCCGGGCAGGATCATACGTGACATCTGGTACATATGGTTGATGGTATCATACACATGGGTGGCTCCGCCCCGGCGCACAGCCACCACGGCCGCACCGATCTTACCCGCGAAAAGTCCTCCGTTCACATGGGCGACGAATCCGGCCCGGTCGATGAGGGATTTGATGTCCGAGGCCACGCCTGCGAAATAGGTGGGCGAGCCGATAATGATCGCATCAGCCCGGAGCATTTTCTCGATGCACCCGTTGGCCATGTCATTCTTGACCGCGCATCGGCCGTCCTGGTTCTTGATGCATTTGCCACAGGCAATGCATCCCGCAAGATTTTTGCCTCCCACCTGGACCACTTCGGTCTCCCATCCATTCCCGTTCAAAGGGGCCAGAACCCCGTCCAGAAGGTGTCGGGTATTTCCTTTTTTCCTGGGACTTCCGTTGAAGGCTACTGCGTACATGGATCACTCCTTGTGAGTTGACGTTTTCATGGAATGGTCCCTATGCCACAAGACCGGCCCTGGAACAAGTACGTACATCAAGTATAGTGGAACGATAATGACACAATCTGAGAACACATCCATCACTCCCTGCAAGGTCAAGACCCTGGGCAAGCGATCCTACCGCTGTTATTTCGAACTGACCCTGTCCATCATCGGCGGCAAATGGAAACCCATTATCCTCTACCATCTGGGCAGGATGGGCGTTCTGCGGTTCGGCCAACTCAGGCGGACCATGCCAGAGATCACCGAAAGGATGCTCTCCCGGCAGCTCCGCGAACTGGAGGGGGACGGCATGGTCCAGCGGACCGAGTTTCAGGAATCTCTGCCCCGGGTGGAGTATTCCCTGACGGAGATGGGACGGAGTATCATCCCCCTTCTGGATGCCATGCGAGCCTGGGGGGTGACCTGTGAGCGTCAGCTTGGCGGGGAAGGGCTCTTTCCCCCCGAGGATGGGTATGAAGATCCCGGGGGGTCAAGCTTACCCCGGTCATGATCAGCGGGCCCAAGGATCATCTGGAGAACAGGCTGGCCACGTATGTGGCCCGGTTCGGACTGGAAGGAGATGGAGGGAGATGGCAAGGATTTTGATCCGGAGTACAGCGCCCTTTCCATCAGGGAAAAGGATCGGCCCGGGCACATGATCACCCGGACCATTCTGGGCAGGGACCACCATATTTTTGGATCCATCTGTCTGGACAACCCGGAACCGTTTACCTACGGGGCTTTACTCTCCGCAGCCCTGTGCGCCGTGGAACGGGAATGGCCAATACCCCGGTTTGCATATATGGACGGGTCCTGGCTATACTTTGTCGTCCGGCATGGCCGCCGGTGAACCCGAAACAGTATGGAGGAGACCATGATTCTTGGTGTGGAGGGAAGTCCCCGGAAAAAAGGAAATTCTGATAAAATGCTCGACGCCATCCTGGCCGGAGCCCGGGAAGCGGGGGAGGAATGTCATGACGTGCACCTGCGCGACTGCAGGTACGAGCCCTGCGTGGGGTGTGAACGGTGTAGAAAGGACAAGATATGCACCCGGTTCCAGGACGCAATGACCCTGATGTATCCCCGGTTGCAGGAATCAAAGGGGCTTGTTCTGATTTCCCCGGTGCATAACTACAATATTACGGCATGGATGAAGGCGTTTATCGACCGGATGTACTGCTTTTATGATTTTGAAGACACCCGGCCCAGGGGCTGGTCCAGCAGGTTGGCCGGACAGGGGCGAAGGGCGGTCATTGCGGCCATCGGTGAGCAGGAAGATCCCCGGGACATGGGGTTTGCCCTGGAAGCCATGCGGTTGCCCCTGGAGGCCTTTGGGTATGAGATTGTGGCTGAATTTCCCGTGCTCAGGCTCTTTGATCGGGGAGCCATTTCCGGCCAGGAAGAGCTCATGGCCAGTGCGCGTCAGGCCGGTATCGACCTCGCCCGGGCCTTGTAGCAGAAGACGTCGTTCCCACGAAAAAAAGCCCCCCTTGCCGACAAATGCGGCAAGGGGGGCTTTGTCTATGGGAGGTGACCCGGGGCGTACGGAATACTAAACCAAATCGTAGGGGCACCCCTTGCGGGTGCCCAATCCAGGCAACGTTTCAGATGTGGGTTTTCTCGCCAAAAGGGCACCCGCAAGGGGTGCCCCTACGAATCGTCGCCTGGAACAGAAGTTCGAAAGAAACGCAATATTTCAAAATGGGTTAAAAAGTAGGGCAGGTTATTTCTGGATTATAAATGTTTTGCTCAAAACTTGACACGTGTGAATTTTTGTATATAAATATTTTGTATACGAAATATTTGATGACAATTATTTTCAATAAGATATTTTATTGTTTTCAAGGAGCAGCAGAAGCACATGGCAACCCAGTACGCAGCGAACATTCTTCAATCATTGCGCAGGATCATCAGGTCCATCGACCAGCACAACAAGCAGCTCGGCAAGGAGTACAGGATGACCGTTCCGCAGCTGGTCTGTTTGCGCCAGCTGGCCAACCAGGAAGGTCAGATGACAACAGGGAATCTGGCCAAACAGGTCTACCTCAGTCAGGCCACGGTGACAGGCATTCTGGACCGGTTGGAGCGCAAGGGGCTTATCATCCGTGAGCGGAGCACCGTCGATCGAAGGCGGGTTTTTGTCTCTCTGACCGAGGCGGGGATTAAACTCAATGATGAGATGCCCTGGCCCCTGCAGGAGCGTTTTGCCCAGAGTCTGTCCTCGCTTTCCGACGAGGAACAGGAACAATTCGATACCATGCTTAAAAATCTGGTGGAAATGATGGAGGCACCCAAGATACCCGTGTGGCCCTATGGGATCCATGAGTGTGAATCCCAGGATCCGCAACGCAAGCAATGATCTTTCCCCGGTCTATGGTGGATTGTCCGTATTCGTGAACAAACCTTTATCCCGACAAAGAGGAGAAAGATATATGGAAAAAATACGTGTAGAGAATCTGTACAAGATATTCGGACCCAACCCGGGCAAGGGCATGAAGCTCTTGTCACAAGGTGTGGACAAGGCCGGTGTTCTTGAAAAGACCGGGATGACGGTTGGCGTGGATAATGCCAGCTTTTCCATCGAGTCCGGTGAAATTTTTGTCATTATGGGATTGTCCGGTTCGGGGAAATCGACCCTGGTGCGTATGCTCAACCGGCTTATCGAACCGACTTCCGGAAAGGTCTTTGTGGACGACCAGGATGTCACGGCCATGAGTCCCAAAGAGCTGGTCTCGTTTAGGCTGCGCAACATGAGCATGGTGTTCCAGTCCTTTGCCCTCATGCCCCACCAGACTGTCCTGGAAAATACCGCCTTTGGGTTGGAGCTGGCCGGGGCCGATAAGAATCAGCAGAGGGAGCGTGCCGTGGAGGCCCTTGAACAGGTCGGCCTGGCCGGGTGGGAGGATTCCTATCCCAACCAGCTCAGCGGCGGCATGCAGCAGCGTGTGGGGTTGGCCCGCGGTCTGGCCGTGGACCCGGACATTCTGCTCATGGACGAGGCCTTTTCCGCCCTTGATCCTCTGATCAGGACCGAGATGCAGGACGAACTGCTCAATCTCCAGGAGGAACAGCAGCGAACCATCGTGTTCATCTCCCATGATCTCGACGAGGCCCTGCGTATCGGGGACCGCATAGCGATCATGGAAGGGGGACAGGTCATCCAGGTGGGCACTCCCGAAGAGATCCTCCAGAATCCGGCCGACGACTATGTGCGCGCATTTTTTAGAGGGGTCGATCCGACCAATGTCCTTTCGGCCGGGGATATCTACAGAGACAGCCATCCCACGATCATTCGGACCAAGAAGGGCAGCCTGCGGGCGGCCCATGAGCTCCTGAGCGGGAGCGATCGGGATTACGGATATATCCTGGACGCCAAGCGGCGTTTCCAGGGGATTGTTTCCACGGACACCCTGACCGATGCCCTGGAAGAAGGGGCCACGAGTCTGGATGATGCGATCATTGCGGACACCCGGGCCGTGGAGATGTCGGTATCCATGCAGGAGGTTCTACCTATCGTGGCCTCCAATGTCTGGCCGGTTCCTGTTGTCGACGAAGACGGCAAGTACAAAGGAGTGGTCTCCAAAAACCGATTCTTGAGTACACTCCATCGTACGGAAAAAGCCCGCAACGGGCATGATCAGGAGCAGGAACCACAGGGCTGAGAATGGGGCGCCCCACAATCGACCCATTAGCCGGCCCCCCCCTGCCTGCCGATGTTTGGGTGGGAATGAAGAAAAAATCATCGACTCTCAAGGAGTGATATATGTTTGAAGAAAGTGTGATCCCATTGGATAGTTGGGTGTCCCAGTTTGTGGATATGCTGGTGGACAACTACCGGGATATCTTCCAGGCCATGAAGATGCCTGTGGAATATCTACTCAACATCCTGGATAGCGGCTTGAACGCCCTGCATCCCCTTATCGTCATTGCGGTTCTCGCTCTGGCCGCCTGGAAATTTTCCGGAATCAGGCTGGCCGTTTTTGGGGCGGTCTCCATGGCCCTGATCGGGCTGCTCGGGCTGTGGCAGGATTCCATGACCACACTGGCCATGGTTTTGGCCTCGGTGATCATCTGTACCCTGATGGGGCTTCCCCTGGGGGTCGTTGCCGGTCGTTCGGATCGGTTCGAAGCGGGCATCCGCCCTGTTCTGGACGCCATGCAGACCACCCCGCCCTTTGTCTATCTGGTACCCATCGTCATGCTCTTTTCCGTGGGTAACGTGGCCGGTGTTCTGGCGACGATCATTTTTGCCCTGCCCCCGATCATTCGTCTGACCAGCCTGGGTATCCGTCAGGTCCACCCCGAGCTGGTGGAAGCGGCCCAGGCGTTCGGGGCGACCAATTGGCAGGTTCTGCGCAAGGTCCAGGTTCCCCTGGCCTTGCCGACCATCCTGGCCGGACTCAACCAGACGATCATGATGGCCCTGTCCATGGTGGTCATCGCCGCCCTCATTGGTGCCGGAGGACTGGGGTCACCGGTCGTACTCGGGCTGAACACTTTGGATATCGGGCGTGCCGTTGTCGGTGGTCTGGGTATTGTCCTCCTGGCTATCCTGCTCGACCGTCTCACCCAGTCCATGGCCCAGAAATAACGTTTTTACGAACCATCAAACATAGAGGAGACGAACATGAACATACGCAACATACTCCTGTCTCTGGTCATCTGCCTGATGGCGGTGCCATCCGCCCATGCCCTGAACATGAAACCGGGCGAGGGCGTGACTGTAAAACCGGCCCGGGCGACCTGGAATACCGGCTTTTTTTTGGAGGCCCTGGTCCGGCGCGGTTTGGAAGAGCTCGGCTACAAGGTCAAACGTCCCCGTGATCTGACGAATCCCCTGTTCTACAACTCCGTGTATCTCGGTGATGTGGACTACTGGGCCAACGGTTGGTTCCCGAACCACACCAGTCAGATGCCCAAGAATTTTTACAAGAAGGCCGATGTCTACGGTTATGTAGTCAAGGCCGGCGGCCTGCAGGGATACCTGGTGTCCAAACGGGAGGCCGATAAATACGGGATCACCTCCCTGGATGATTTCAAGCGGCCCGAGGTCAAAAAAGCCTTTGACGAAAACGGCGACGGCAAGGCCGATCTGACCGCCTGCCCTCCGGGGTGGGGGTGCGAAAAAATTATTGCCCACCACATGGACGTCTATGATCTCAAGGACGACATCAATCCGGTCAAGGCCTCCTATGAGGCCGGCATGGCTGCTGCACTGGGCCGGTACAAGAGTGGCGGACCCGTTTTCTTCTACACCTGGGCTCCCAACTGGACCGTCTTCAAGTTCAAACCCGGCAAGGATGTTGTCTGGATCAATGTGCCCGAAATCCTGCCTACAGAGGCGCAGATGCCGGGTAAGGACCGGATGACCGTTTCCGGTATCGAGGGTGCTGTCTCGGATCCGGTCAAGCTCGGGTTCGTGGTTTCGGACATCCGCATCGTGGCCAACAACAAGTTCGTCAACGACAATCCTGCGGCCAAGAAGTTTTTCGAGATATTCACTCTTCCCCTGCTGGACATCAACGAGCAGAACACCCGGATGAACGAGGGTGAGAAGTCGGCACGGGATATCCAGAAACACGTGGATGAATGGATCAAAAAGAATAAGGCGACCTGGAACGGCTGGCTCGAAACGGCCCGGAAAGCGGCGCAATAAGTATTCGGTGTACCTATCTCCCGGAAACGGATCGCTCCGTTTCCGGGAGGTCCAACTCTCACAGTAACCAAGGAGCGAGAATGCGTGTATCCACCCTTTTGATGACCCTTTGTATCTGTTTCCTTGCGGTCTCTTCCGTCAGTGCCCTGGAGATGAAACCGGGCGAGGGCGTGACCTTGAAACCGGCCCGGGCAACCTGGAACACTGGATTTTTCCAGGAGGCCCTGGTCCGGCGCGGTCTGGAGGAACTGGGCTATACCGTCAAGAAGCCCAGAGATCTCCAGAACGCCCTGTTCTATAACTCCGTCTGTCTCGGGGACGTGGATTATTGGGCCAACGGGTGGTTTCCCATCCATAATAGCCAGATGCCAAAAAACTTTTTTGAAAAGGCCGACATGTACGGGTATGTGGTCAAGGCCGGTGGGCTCCAGGGATATATGGTTTCCAAGCGTGAGGCCGACAAGTTTGGTATTACATCTCTTGCCGATTTCAAGCGGCCCGAGGTCATAAAGGCCTTTGACGAGGATGGCGACGGCAAGGCCGACCTGACCGCCTGTCCTCCGGGGTGGGGCTGTGAAAAGACCATTGGGCATCATTTGAAGGTCTATGGTCTCGAGGATTCCATCAAAGCAGTCAAGGCCTCCTACGAGGCGGGCATGGCTGCTGCACTGGGGCGTTACAAGAGTGGCGGACCGGTCTTTTTCTACACATGGGCCCCCAATTGGACCATCTTCAAGTTCAAACCTGGCAAGGATGCTGTCTGGATCAATGTTCCCAAGATCAATCCCACCGAGGCCCAGAAGGATGACGTGGACAAGATGACCGCCTCCGGGGTCAAGGGTGCGGTCACCGATCCGATAAATCTCGGATTTGTGGTTTCGGATATCCGTATCGTGGCCAACAACAAGTTCGTCAATGCCAACCCGGCTGCCAAGAAGTTCTTTGAGGTCTTCAAGCTGCCCCTGTCCGATCTGAACGAGCAGAACACCCGGATGAACGAGGGAGAGAAGTCCCCCAGGGATATCTCCCGGCATGTGGATGAATGGATAGAAAAGAACAAGGCGACCTGGAACGGCTGGCTCGACGCGGCCAGGAAGGCTGCCGAGTAGTAGAGCGGTACAAGGTCAACAACCAACAAAGGCCGGCCCGTGAGGGTCGGCCTTTGTTGTGGGAAATAGTCGGTGATCGTTGACAAGAACGGGGCGCGGATTCATAGCGATGCAGCGCAGTCATGCAGCAGGTGACCCGTTTTGCGTATATGTTTTCCCTGGGAACGCCGACCGTCTGGTCGGCCTTTCGGGCACGGCAGAAGGGTGCTGCAGCATAGCGACCGTTCGATAGCATCTGCCCTCTTGCTCCAGGTTGGTAAACCCAGTACCGAGCAGACGCTCGGCGTTCCCAGGGAAACTTGATCGGGCCGTTGTTCTCTCTTTTTTCATTCTTTGTTTTCGTTGTATCGAGGTCTTTTCATGTCACGTCCTTCCAGCACTTCTTCTCCCCATGCCTTCCTCGGTTTTGGCTTCGCCCTTGCCGCAACCGTTATCTGGTCCGGTAATTTCATTGTCGCCCGGGGGCTGGCCGATGCCTTCCCTCCGGTGTCTATCGCCTTTTTTCGTTGGCTCATTGCAACGGTGGTCCTCCTGCCCTTTGGACTGCCTTCTCTCTTGAGGCAATGGGAGGAGGTCAGGGGGAATCTGGGACATCTTCTGGTCACCTCTTTTCTGGGCATCACCCTGTTCAACACCCTGATCTATATCGCGGGCAGGCATACCACGGCCATGAACCTTTCCCTCATTGCCGTGTTTTCCCCCGTATTCATCATTGTTCTGGCCAGGATTTTCATGCACGATCCCATCACCCCGCACCGGCTCATGGGGGTGGTTCTGGCCGTTGTCGGGGTGGTTTTTCTGACGACATCCGGGGATCTGGGTGTTCTGGCCCGGCTGACCTTCAATCCCGGGGATCTGCTCATGCTCGCGGCCACGGCCGTGTTTGCCGCTTATTCCATCCTGCTCAGGCGGAAACCCCGGGAGATCGAGCCCACGACCTATCTGACGGCAACCTTTATCCTCGGCCTGGTCATGCTCGTGCCCTGGGCTGTATGGGAGTGGACGAACCATCCCCTGGCCATGCCCCCTTCCTCGGTTATCGGCTCCCTTGTATTCATCGGTATGGGTCCGGCCCTGCTCGCCTATGTCTGCTGGACACGGGCCGTGGCTTCTATCGGCCCGGTCAAGGCGGGGATTGTCTACTATTCGTTGCCCCTGTTCAGCGGCATCGAGGCATGGATGATTCTGGGCGAACACATGACCTGGGTGCATGGGGTGGCGGGCGTGACCATCGTCACCGGGATCGTGGTGGCTACGGTGGGGAAGGATAGAAGGATATAGGAGACGGGAAACCAGACCGTAGGGAGGTCGAATCAACATGACACGCAAACGATGCATAATGATCCTGATTCTGGGATTGATCCTTGGGGCCGGGACCCTGGCCCTGGGGATCATGGCTCCGAAATATTATGCCGAGAGATCGGAAAAGGCCCGGATCAAGGCAGTGGGAACGGTCGAGAGGGTGGATATCCTGGAGGTCGGGAAGCATTTTACCCGTAAGCGGGTTATCTTTCGGCGGGAGTTCGCAGTGACCGAAGAGCCGGGGGCTGTCTTCAATGGAACCTGCAAGTCCGTTGGAACCGATTTCCAGAAACGGCACGGTCTGGTCGGCCCCAACATCTATTTCTATCCCCAACTGGGCGACAGGGTCTATGTGACCATTGTTGAGCCGGGCGGCCCGATCACCTCCATGACCCCGGTGACTCCGGAACTGGAAAAGGGACTGCGCTCCGCGCCGGAAACCATCCGGTACGGCATGAGCGAGGCATATGTTCAGGAATGATTGTCAGGCCTTGGATCGTTATCTCGTGGTCGAATCTACATCAACGCCGTGCTGAAATACCTTTCGGCCCTGTCCGGCAGGATGGTGGCCACGCTGCCTTCCATCCTCTGAGCCATCTTGCGGCATGCCCAGACATTGGCCCCCGAGGAGATGCCCACCAGCAGACCGTGATTCTGGCCCAGTTCCCGGGTGGTGGTGATGGCGTCCTCATCCGTGACCTCGATGACCTCGTCCACCAGGGAGGTGTCCAGGATGGCAGGCACGAATCCGTCACCGATCCCCTGGATCTGGTGCAGACCGGGCTCATGACCCAGCAGGGCGGAAACGTTCTTGGGCTCCACTGCCACGATGCGTACGTCCGGTTTGTGTTCCTTGAGAAAGCTGCTCACTCCCTGCAATGTTCCCCCGCTCCCCACACCTGCCACGAAACAATCGATCTCCCCGCTCATCTGCCGCCACAATTCCCGGGCGGTCTCCTCGTAATGGATACGAGCGTTGTCCGGATTCTCGAACTGCTGGGGAACGAACACCTTCGGGTCGTTCGCCGCGATCTCACGGACCTTGTCCACGGACCCGCCGATGCTCTCCCCGGCCGGGGTCAGGATGAGTTCCGCTCCCAGGGACGTTATCAGCCGCTTGCGCTCATCGCTCATGTTTTCCGGCATGACGATGCGTACCTTGTACCCCTTGAGGCGACCGACCAGGGCGATACCGATGCCCGTGTTGCCGGATGTCGGTTCGACAATGATTGAATCCGGGTTCAGTCGACCGTCCCGTTCGGCCCCTTCGAGCATGGCCAGGGCCACACGGTCTTTGACGCTGCCGCCGGGGTTGAGGAATTCCGCCTTGGCAAAGATGTTCTCCCCCTTGAGTTGGATGAGCGGGGTGTTGCCGATGAGATCGAGGATATTGTCTGTACGCATACGGTTTCCTTGTGAGATGGTGGAAAGGGATGTCCCAAGGCAGCCTGGGTAGCCCATGGGCTATGGGGGATGTCAAGACGTCGGTACGACCGGGGGATGTCCTTTGTCTGAAAAATCCTTTTTTCTTAGCATGTTGCTTTTTGTGGCGATCGTGTTTTCTCCCCGCTAATCTTGATCGGGACATCGATAAGGGGGGGGGATCGGGGTTTTCGGGTAGGGCCCTGTACCCGAATGACCCCCTATTTCTCCCCTTTTCCCAGATGCGGGGCCGTGGTTGTCTACGCTACGTATTGCACAACGAGACAAACCAAGGAGAACCCTATGCATACGATCAGTACCCATCAGAAGGATGTTGCCAGGCAGCTCGACAAAAACGGATGGAAATCCAACTGGAAGGACTGGAAGTGGCAGATCCGGAAATCCGTGCATGACGTTGCCACGTTTGAGAGCCTTTTGGGCGTGGATTTCGGGGAACGCAAGCGCAGGGCCTTTGAGCTCACCGTGGCCAAGTTCCCCATGGCCGTGACCCCGTACTACCTCTCCCTGATCGATCCCGATGACTTTGAGAATGATCCGGTTTTTAGACAGGCCTTCCCCTCTCCCAAGGAGCTGGATATCGGGCGTTTCGACATGTCCGATCCCCTGCACGAGGACGAGGACAGTCCGGTACCCGGGATCACCCACAGGTACCCTGACCGGGTTCTCTTCCATATCAGCAATCTCTGCTCCATGTACTGCAGGCATTGCACCAGAAAACGCAAGGTCGGGGACCAGGATTCGGTCCCGTCCAAAAAGGAACTCATGGCCGGTATCGAGTACATCCGCAGGACCCCCTCGGTCCGTGACGTGCTGCTTTCCGGTGGTGATCCGTTCATGCTCTCCGACGAGAAGCTCGACTGGATTCTTGGAGAGGTCAGCGCCATCGATCACGTGGAAGTGGTCCGTATTGGGACGCGCATGCCGGTTGTTCTTCCCTACAGGGTCACGGACGATCTGATCCGTGTCCTTTCCAACCACCATCCCCTGTGGCTGAACACCCATTTCAACCATCCCCGGGAGATAACTACATCCTCAAAGACCGCTTTGGCCAAACTGGCCAATGCCGGGATTCCTTTGGGCAACCAGAGCGTGCTCCTGGCCGGGGTCAACGACTGTCCGCGTTTGATCAAGACGCTCAATCAGAAGCTGGTCCGCAACCGGGTTCGTCCCTATTATCTCTACCAGTGCGACATGTCCGAGGGGCTGACCCATTTCAGGACACCCATCGGCAAGGGGTACGAGATCATCGAGAGTCTACGGGGACATACCAGCGGTTTCGCCGTGCCCACCTATGTCATTGACGCGCCCGGCGGGGGGGGCAAGATCCCGGTCATGCCCAATTATGTCATTTCCTGGGGGACCAGAAAGGTGGTCCTGCGGAATTATGAAGGGGTGATCACCACCTATAGCGAACCCGAGAATTACGAAAGCCAGTACTGCGATCGCAATTGTGAGGCCTGTAACCTCCAGCTCAAGGAAGACGACGGAGTGGAGCAATGCATCGGTATTGAAAAGCTCCTCTCGGATTGGGACGAGACCCAGAGTCTGACCCCCAGCGACAACGAACGGATGGAACGGAGGGACGATGCGGTCTAGGACGATGGATGCCCAGCGGGACAGGATCGAATCCTTGGGCAGGTCCGTCATCCAGCACGGCCCCCTCAACGACCGGATCTATTTGATGAAGATCCATCCGGAGGATGGTCCCGGATTCCCGGAGAAGCTCAAGAATCTGGCCCGGGATCGCGGTTACTCCAAGGTCTTTGCCAAGATACCCGAACCGGTATCCCGGGAATTCATGGATGCGGGGTTCTCTGTCGAGGCCACGGTACCCGGGATGTTCCAAGGGCGGGGCAGTGCGTTGTTCATGGGCTACTATCTCAAAGACTGGAGGAGGGAGGCCGGTGATGCGGACGTGGAAGCCGATGTTCTACTGGCGGCCCGCAGCAAGCAGGGCAAAAAAATGAGCCCAGGGCAAGGGGCAGATCAGGGAGAGACGAGACTGCTCGATCAGTCGGACGCAGTGCAGATGGCCGCGGTATACGCCCGGATCTTTGCCTCCTATCCCTTTCCTGTCCACGACCCGGCGTATCTGTCCACAACCATGGAACATGATGTCCACTACCGGGGAATTTTCCAGGGTGATAGTTTGGTCGCTCTGGCCTCGGCCGAGGTGGATGTGGATGCGGGCAACGCGGAGATGACCGATTTTGCCACACTGCCGGAATATCGTGGCCGGGGATCTGCCGGAATTTTGATGGGAGCACTGGAATCCATGCTCGCCGACATGGGTAGCGGAACCGCCTATACTATTGCCCGGGCCACTTCCTATGGCATGAATATCACCTTTGCAAAGAACGGCTACGAGTACGCCGGGACATTGATCAACAACACCAATATCGCCGGTGGCCTGGAGAGTATGAATGTTTGGTATAAGAGTTTGCGGGGTGATGGGGGGGGGACCGCCAAAAAATGCGGTTAGGTTTTGCCGGGATCTCCATTCTGAAGAAGGTTGATCCCGTTTCGCCGTGGGGCTAGGTTGGGGTGTCTACAACTTCAACCACAGGATAATCATATGTTCAATGACGACCAATTGCGAAAGTACGCCCGGGTATTGGTTTGGGGACTTACCAAGGCCCGATTGGAACCCTATGGAAAGGGCGATATCATTTTAGTGCGCAGTGACATCAGCGGATTGCCCCTGACGCGCCATGTCATAGAAGAAGTGCTCGCCATGGGCTGCCATCCGGTCGTGCGGATCAATGCCGATCCCGGATGTGAGAAAAGTTTTTTTTCTGCGGCCGAGGAATTCCAGGTCGGATTCAAGGCCCCTGGGGACAAGGAACTCTATGAGGGGTTGAGCGGTCTTGTCTCCATTATTTCTCCCGCCTCGTTGACCCATTTGAAGGAGGTCGATCCCGGAAAAATCGCACTGGCATCGGTGAGCAAAAAGTATCTCCGCGAAATTCTGGATGAACGCGAAGCCAAGGGCCAATTCGGATGGACTCTCTGTCTCATGCCCACACCCGCTCTGGCCGAGAATGCCGGGCTTGGTCAGGAGGCGTATGCGGAGCAGATCGCCAAGGCCGTGTATCTGAACGACGGGGATCCCGTGGCCCGGTGGGAGGAGATTTTCACCAAGGCGGGCACGGTCAAGAACTGGTTGAATTCTATGGATGTGGATTACTATCGTGTTCTTTCCGACCATGTTGATCTGCGGGTCCTCCCGGGTCAGGACCGGCAGTGGATCGGGGTCTCCGGACACAACATTCCCAGCTTCGAACTTTTTCTTTCCCCGGATTGGCGGGGGACCAGCGGGGTCTATTATGCGGACCAGCCATCGTTCCGGAGCGGCAATCTGGTCAAGGGAGTCCGGCTAGAATTCAAGGATGGCCAGGCCGTGGGCATCACTGCAGAACAGGGGGAGGAATTTGTCCGTAACCAGTTGAACATGGACGAGGGCGCCAATCGTCTCGGGGAATTCTCTTTGACCGATACCCGGTTCTCGCGCATCGACCATTTTATGGCCAACACCCTGTACGACGAGAATTTTGGCGGCGAGCACGGCAATTGCCACGTGGCCGTGGGGGCGTCCTACGCGGATACCTATGCCGGGGATATTGCCAAACTGGACAAGGGGTTGAAAGAGGAACTCGGCTTCAACGATTCCGCCCTGCATTGGGACCTGGTGAATACCGAAGACAAGAAGGTCGTGGCCCATCTGCGGGATGGGAGCGAGGTTCTCATCTATGCGGGCGGACGGTTCCAGGTGGAGGGATTGTAGCTCGGCTGTCCAGCTCCTGGGGTCCACTTTATTTCACCGTGTTTGGGGATATGCTGTGCGGCTCATCCGCGTGAGAATACTTCCGCCGTCGCGGATGAGCCGTGTTATTCTTGCTCTACGATTTTTCCATTGAGATAAACATTCGATTCCATTTCGGTCTCGTTCTGGATCCCTTCTCCGGCAAAACAGGTGCGAAGGGATTGTCTGGCAAAACATTCCAATGCCTCTTTTGCAGCATCACCCGTTACGACGACCCGAGTGATCACGTTGTCGAGATGGCCCGTCATGGTCGGTGTCATGAAATTGTCCTTTTGGTAATCAAACTGGTGCTCGACCCGGAAGTCCTTGATATCCACACCCTGCTTCTGGAAATACCCATGGTTGGCAGTGAGCTGGCTCATGAGGCAGAACGACGTCCCTATGGTGAAGTAATCCCACGAGGTCGGGGCTTTGTCCGTACCTTCATACCCACGGCTGTCATCAGCATACAGATCCCAGGTGGCATAGTTTTCCGTCAGGGATTTTGCTCTGATTCTGTGCAGATAGGGACGTGTGGCGTCATGGGCGGATTCTGCGATACTGATTTCAGAGAAAATTAATGGATTCGGTATATTGTGCATGTCCAGGGAGAGGTCTTCTTCAAAAGGTATGGTCTGGAGGTGGAGATCGGGAGTCACGTCAGTGAGCTTGAACCCATTGTCCATGGAAACGGGTGACGCTATGTTGCCGGGACCAGGTTCCAGCCCGGCCCAGTTGTCGGCGTTGACCACGACGGCTGCATCGATGCTTGTTGTGTTTGCCAGTCCTTCACCAACAGCCCACGCCCTGAGTGCCAGCTTTTCCAATGCACGGATGTTCTCAGAAGACTCATTGCTCGTGATGATGATATTGGTCGTGACCTTGTCTGTATAGCCGGACCACCTATCTGTCATAGTGTCTGCCCATCTGAAGATGATCCGTGATTCCACTTGTACATCCTTAACATCCAGATCCAATATCCGTATGCCCCTTTCGACCTGGGTCAGCAGGCTGGAAGAAATACCGGCTGCATAATAGGACAGGGGATTGGGAGCCGTCTGGTCATGTGCCGCGCCGCCTTCATCGCTGACTAACTCCCATGCGCTCAACCGGTCTCCACCTACGGGCCTGGCGAGGCCTTTTTTGAGGAAAGGTGCTTTTTTGTTGAGGAGCCGTTGCGTGGTGGTCACAACATTTTCAGAGAGAGCGCCGTTGACCGGGATCGCCTTGGTGGGAGTGAATGTCGTCGGGCGGGTGTACTCATCCAGCCTGGTTGCAATCTGATACACCTTTGCATGCTGATCTGCATCGTTCTGGGCATACGCAGCGGCCCCTGGGATAAGAAGTGTCAGCAGCATTATGATTGTACGTACTTGAGTTTTCATTCTTTTTTCTCCGTGGTGATGTGTGATAGAAA
>NZ_JBUDSQ010000060.1:0-17369 GCF_054921335.1 Desulfoplanes sp.
GGGCGTAACGAAGAGGAGCAGGGCAAGCGCCCGACCCTCATGGCCGTGGGGGATGCGGACCAGAACATCTATGCCTTCCAGGGGTCCAATGTCCGGTTCATCCGCATGTTCGAGAGGGATTACAAGGCGGCCATCGTGTACATGAACCGCAACTACCGCTCCCTTGCGCCGGTCATCCGGGCTGCCGACCGGCTGATTGCCAACAACCGTGATCGTATGGATTCACCGCCCGGCGAGTCGGTTCGGGGCGAGGGCCAGAATTCCGTGAACATTGTGAGCGTGTCCTCGTCCGAGGCCTTGCCCAAGGCCGTACTTCTCAGGGCGGGAGAGCTCATCGGAGCGAACGGGTATGATCCCGAAGAGATCTGCATCCTGTGCCGGACCAACCAGGAGGTCTTCACCCTGATGCGTCTGGCCCGGCAGATGGGGCAGACGGTGCAGGTCATCCGGCGCAGGGGACTTCCCTTCACCCAGATCCGCGAGGTGCGTGAAATTCTGGATATCCTTGTTCGATGCGGCAGAAACACCTGTTCCGGACATGAAGTCCGGGAATTGGTCACGACCCTTGTTCGCGAAAGCGATGTGCCTCCCTCTCACCGGATCTGGCTTTCCTACCTCGAGGCCATGGCCGATGATTACGAACGGGAATGCGGCAAACTCAAGCAGCCCGTGCAGGTTTTTGTGGACATGGTCTTTGATCTTTCCCGGGATTTCGGGCGGTTCAGCCTGGAGAAGGGGCAGGGCATCCGGATCGCTACCATGCATTCGGCCAAGGGTATGGAGTTTCCCGTTGTTCTGCTCATGGGTCATCCCTTTCCAGGGGTGCCCCTGGAAGAGGAGCGACGACTCTATTATGTGGCCATGACCAGGGCAAGAGACCGGTTGGAATGTTTTCATGGTCCCAAGCCGCATTGTTTTATCCGGGAGATTTTCGGGAACAGGGCAGAGCACGTGACGCTGAGCAAGATGAGCCCGCCCCTCAATGCCGTGGAAGGCCGACTCTGTACCGGCCGACTCTGGGAAATGGAGCCCGATGATATGGTGCTCTCCTTTCCGGCGTATAGGAACGGACATCCCCGAACAATGGAGACGATCGACCGAATGGGACGCGGGGAAAGCACCTTTCGATACGATTATGAATCCTGCGGGCAACGGTTTCGAATCACGGCGAACGGCATCCCCGTGGCCCTCTTGTCGAGCAAGGGCGCTCGAAGATTGTCGGGGTATCTGGACAATGACTATGGTGTCGAGAGGATAGTGCTCCTGGCCCAGATACGACGGACACCTTCGGAATTCGATCTCGCAGAAGCCCGGGTGGATGCCGAGCACCATCCTTATTGGCACGTGCCCCTGTTTCAGGTCATTCTGTACCGGCAGAATGACCCCAAACCGGGCGATCACGCCTTTTGAACCCGAAAACGCGTAAGCCTACAGCCAGTTCTTCTTCTTGAAGTAGGCAAGCAGGGAAATCGCCACGCAGGCCATGATCCCCAAAATGAGATAGTACCCGTATTTGAAGTGCAGTTCCGGCATGATCTCGAAATTCATTCCGTAGACCCCCGCGAGAAAGGAGAGGGGGATGAAAATGGTCGCGAACATGGTCAAAAATTTCATGGTTTCGGCGAGCCGGTTGTTCATGACCATGTTGTAATAGTTCAAGTGATCGTTGAGCATTTCCCGGTAGCTATCCACCGCATCCACGGTCTGTTCGGCCATGTCCACGAGATCCGTTTCTTGAGAAATCTGGCCACGTATCACCTCCGAAGCGAACAGGGTGCGGGCTTGTCTCCGCACGGATGATGGATTTTTAAACCAATGCTTCGGATACCGTGAATCGGGTGCAAAGAAAAGCCGCTTGTTCGTCTTTTCCCATGTTCCGCATTCCTTTGTTCCGCATTCATTGAATGCGGATTTTTTTTGTCCGGGTGGCACAAGCGATCAGAGACACAGTCATGCGCATCGTTTGAAGGCAGGATTGTGAATGAACACGAAATGAAAAAACGTATTATTTTATTGACTCAAAAAAATAAAAGTAATACCAAACGCAGCAAATTTGTGAAAAAAGGTGATTGAATGGATACTCGTTTTTATTTTGTGTCAGGCATCCTCTTGTTCATCCTGGTCGCGGCCTCGGCGGGTCCGGCCCTGGCCAGGGACGTTGCAAAGGATACGGACAATGACGGCCGTGTGGACCGGGTGGCCCGTTTTGACGAACATGGTGCGCTTGTGTCTCTGACAGTGGATGGTGACGGGGACGGGCGGATGGAACGGCGTCAATGGTATGCGGACCGGACCCTGGAGAGGGTGGAGCAGGACCTCGATGGGGACGGATTCTGGGAACACACGGATTATTATGCCAATGCCACGCGCCAAAGGCAGGAGGTCATCGCGCCCGGCGGCGAGCTTGTCCGCATCGTCCTGTTCACCACGCAGGGAGAGGTGGCAAAGACCCTTCGCGACACGGATGGGAGCGGCCATCTGGAGACTGTTTGCACCTATGTCCGCGGAAAGCTCGATGTGTGTGAAAAAGACGAAGATGGTAACGGCCTCATGGAGGTGCGCCAGGAGTTCGTCGATGGCACTCTCAAAAGGCGATTGCAGGACACGAACCAGGACGGGTTTGCCGAAAGCGTGATCACCTTTGATGCCTCGTCCATGCCCGTGCAAAGTATGCACGATCTGGACAGGGATCGGTTCCGGGAGACCGTCAGGACCTATGTCGGCGGAGAGATTGCAACGCAGGTGAAGATCATCGGGCCCGACGGGCCGGTCTGCGAGCGTCTGGATTTTTCCAAGGGTCAGCCCGAGCGGATGGAACGGTTTGCCGAAAACGCCACGCTGCCGTTCGAGATTCTGCATTTCTCCAACGGATATCCGGTCTTACGCGAGCGGGATACGAACGACAACGGTCGCATGGATGAATGGATCGAGCTGGACGACAAAGGGCGCCCCGTGCGGATCAGAAAGGATACGAACCACAGCGGAAAGCCGGACAGGATCTCGTTGTTCGTCAAAGGCTACGTGTCCATGCAGCGGGCGGACCAGGAGGGTGACGGTTTTTTCGAGACCACCACCCGATTCGAGAAGGAACAGCCGGTGTGCATGGAACGCGATACCGACAGGGATGGCAGGCCGGAGGAGGTGGTCCGCTACGATGGTCAGGGTCGTAAAATATCCCTGACCATGGATCAGAGCGGGAACGGTCGCATGGATACCTGGCAGGAGTACACGAACGATGTTCTCCAGCGGATCCGCCGGGATACAACCGGGAACGGCCGCATCGATACCGAGGCATTGTTCGTCAACGGGGCCAGAAGCCGGCTTCGTCACGATACGGACGGGGATGGGTACTTCGAAACCGTTCAGTACTATGACCGCGAAGGATGGGACATGGTTCTGGAGCGCGATGCGGGCAAGGGAACTCCGCTGGTGGCCCGACTGTATTACCAGGAAGGAGCCTTGCGAAAAAAGGAGCAGCTTTCCGCCCAGGGCGAAGCGGAATACGTGGAATGGTTCAATCCTGAAGGGGCGTTGATGAAAAGCCGTGAACTGGAACCCGGAGGCGGCCATCTGACCTGGGTGTACGGGAAGGGGGGAGAGCCTTTGCGGGCTGAACGCGATCAGGACAGGGATGGGAAGACTGAAGAGACCTTCGTGTACGAAAACGGCCTGCTCGTACGGGTCGAAGAAGACAGTAACGGGGACGGAAAGACCGATATCTGGGAATATTTCGACAGTTCCGAGGCCCTCATATGCAGAAAAGAGGATCTGGATCATGATGGAACGCCTGATCTGGTCAGGGAAACGAGCAATCAGACCGCATCCATTCAGGATGTCGAACAAAAATAATCATACACAGCGGGAGGAACAGGATGTTCGAGTTTTTGAGCAGGGGCGGTGTGCTGGTGTATCCGATTCTGGGGTGTCTGGTCGTGGTGGCCGCCATTTTTACGGAACGCATGATCCGATTTGCCCTGCTGCGCAGCCGGGGCAGCGGTCTGGCGGATACGGTGGCCGGACTTCTCAAGCAGGGGGAGACGGACAAGGCGCGGGCTTCGGCGGAGGCAAGCCGTTCACCCATGGGCGCGGTGCTGTTGCGGGCCATCGATGCCAGGGACCTGGACCGGGAGATGCTGGAATCGGTTCTGGTCAGTTCCACGGACGAGGAGGTGCGCAAGCTCTCCGCCTACAGTCAGCTCATGGCGACCATCGGCAACATCGCCCCGCTTCTCGGGCTGCTGGGAACGGTCATCGGGCTGATCAAGGCCTTCATGGTCATCCAGGAGATGGGGGGCAAGGTGAACGCCTCGGTCCTGGCCGGGGGGATATGGGAGGCCATGCTGACCACGGCCCTGGGGCTCGGCGTGGCCCTGCCGACCATGCTGGCCCACAGCTATCTGCTGGCGAGGGTCGACAGGTACGGAGCCCGGCTGCAACGGGGCGCGATCGCCTTTCTCAAATCCCTGAGTTCGAGGTAAGATCCCATGATCGTACATTTTCACAGAAAAGAACCCTATCGGATGCAGCCCCCGCTGACCTCGCTCATCGACATCGTGTTCATGCTGCTCATTTATTTCATGCTCACCACCAATTTCATGGTCGATGAGGGGATCAAGGTCCGCCTGCCCCAGGCGAAGGCCTCGGCACCCCAGGTGCGCAGGGATCTGGTGGTCTTTATCGATCGGGATGCCCGGGTGTGGATAGGCGACCGGGAAATTCCCGAGGCCGATCTGTTCAGGTCCGTGCGGGAACGTCTGGAACATCGAAGGGACAAGCGGGTCGTTGTGCGTGCCGACCGGAATCTTGTTCTGAACCGGGCCGTGCATGTCATGGACGTGCTCAAGGCGGCCGGAGCCGAGTCCCTGTGTCTGGCCACGGAAAAAAGCGGGGAGTGAGTTGTGAGATCCGACCAAGGCAACGTGCTGCTGGATGTTCTTCTGCTTGTCTTTTCAGGGGTTCTCGCCCTGACGGTCATGCTCGCGCCTGATCCGGGTCCCCGGACCCTCGAGGCCATCGAACTGGACATGGAACCCGCCCCCCTGCGGAACACGCGAAATATCCCCCGTCCCCGACACCGACCCGAAAGAATCCGACCCGCCAACGTGGAGGCCGTGGTTCCGGCTTCTGTTCCGCGTCAGATCGCTTCGAGCGCCCCTGTCGAACAGGTCGACCTCGCGGTTCCCCGTCTGGAAACCCCGGGCGAGATGGGGGAACTCGTCCCGCTGCAATCCGCCGGGGACCTGGCCGTGAGCGCATCGGCAGCCGCAGCCGGGTTCATGACCAGAAGCGACTATCAGGAACTCCTTCGGATGCGCATCGAGTCCCGGAAAATCTATCCGGATGCGGCGCGTTCCCGGGGCAAACAGGGGCGCGTGGTGGTGCGTTTCACCATTGAAGAAGACGGATCCATCCGGGAGCAGAGTCTGGTCCGTGGAAGCGGAACCGCCTCCCTGGACCGGGCCGCCCTGCGTGCCGTGACCATGGCGGCGCCCTTTCCCATGGCCCCGGCGGATCTCTTCGCCTACCCCCTGACCCTGCAGATAGAAATCTGTTTCGAGCTCACCTGATTTCTGATCAGCTGAAAAATCCGGTCATGGCGACGGATGATACGGCATTCTCTGCTGTCCGATTCGTCAGATCATGTTTGGCTATCCTCGAAGCCCGAAGCAATGGCGACGGTCTTCGGTATAGCAACGCACGGATCGCAGGTCGGGTCCGTTTCAACCCTCTATCAAGGAGATGATTTTGTGAAAACATCGTGTTGTCTGGTTCCCTTATGTGCACTTCTTTTTTTCGTGATGGTCGCTCCCGCCTCGGCAACCGCTCCGGGGTACGCGAGAGCGGTTCTTCTGGGAGAACGTGCCGCCCAGGAGGCGGCCGGGATGCTCGGCCAGGATCTGCAAACCGGCCGGGTCATTGTCCTATCCAATGCGGGCTATGCAAGGCCGTTTGGACGATCCACCCAGGGATGCCTGGACGGACTCGCCCGGACCACCAGTGCCAGCGTGGGCAGTTCGACCCTGATCGCCCTGCAGGCGCGAAACGACAGTCCTCTCTGGTTCGCGTTCTTTTCCCCGCAGTCCGGAGAGTGCGTCTATCTGCAGGCTGAAGGGGATGTTTTTTCGGACAGGGCGAACACGTCTCTATGGAGTGTTCGTCAGCAGGCCCGCATCGATGGCGATCATATCTTCGCACATCCCGAGGAGTTCACGGCCAGGGGCAAAAAAGGGCTTTTCGGCAAGAATCTTTTCCGTATCGTCACGGTTGCCAATGCTGCTGCCCGAAATTGTCCGGATCATGCCCTGCAGGCCATGCGCGTGCATGACCATTTTTGTCCGGGCATCACCTCGGGGGTCCTGCTCGCTCAGTATATCTCCCAGCAGATTCTCACCAGGCAGGATCAAAAACTTTTTGTTCTCTCCCTGGTTCCCTGGTGCAAGGAAGACGCATTGACGACCCTGCTCAACGCCACGCCGGGAAAACGCGCCTACGCCGTTGTCTACGGGGACAGAAAAGAGGCCGGGAACTGGCCCGCGCCCCTGAACCGGACCTGCACCGTGGCCTTTACCCCGGACGAAGAGGGGATCTGGACGGGGCGGTTGCTGGGGTTCGACTTTGACGCGGCCAGAAAGCGGTATGAGGACCGGGTGTTCGGATACCCTGTTCTGGACAAGCTCTATGCGGATCTCTGGTTTCTGGACCACCTGGACGAACCCGAATCCTTTGTGGAGGAACTCGGACAGGTGGCGCTGCCCAAGGGGACCTCTCCCAAGGACCTCGTGCGTCCGGACAGCGCATTGCTCAAGCGGCTCGTTCCAATGGAAAAATAAAAAAAGACCGGTGGGATGACGGTCTGCAAACTTTCGATCCCACCGGTCAGCCCCCTCAACGGGAGGCTTGTCCATGTAGTAAAGACGTGACGAGACATGGTCAATGCCTCCCTCTTCAAGGCAACCCTGAAGGAGGTTTCTGCCATGCGTTGTTTTGTCCGGCTCATTGTCTGCTGTTTTCTTGCTGTTCTGTGGGTACTTCCGGTCGGTGCACAGGAGAACGCCACCAGCGAGGTGGTCGATCTGGGCACGGTCCAGGTTATGGAAAGGGGGGGTGTGCCCGAGGTGCTCGCCACTCCGGATATGGAAGTCATCCGGGTCGATGCGTATGACCAGCCCGGAATTCCCCAGAACATCACGGATCTGGTCAGGGATCTGCCCATTTTTGATTTCCGCGGGGCGAGCGACCTGGTTCCCGGCGACGATACCATCTATATGCGCGGTTTCAGCAGCAGGCGGTTCGTGACCTCCATCGACGGGTTGACCCTGCGACAGAGCGGAGGGCGCAAGTCGAGCCATATCGTGGATTATGCGCTGCTCCCGACCTGGATGATCGAGGAGGTGGAGGTCATGCCCGGCCCCCACTCGGCCCTCTATCCCTCCAAGAGCATCGGCGGTGTCTTGAATCTGAAGACACGAAGCCCCAAACGGTTCGAGACGCCCAAACCCGATGTCAATCTTTCGACCTCGTACCGTTCCTACAATACACAGAATCATAATCTGGATGTGCATGGCGGTATCAAAGGCCTTATCTATGACGCGGGTGTCCAGAAATACGGTACGGATGGCTATCTGAGAAACAGCAGGGCGGATATCTCCACGGTGTACGGCAGGGGCGGATACGTTCAGGACAACGGAGGGTACCTCACCCTGAGCGGGGCCTACTCCGACGCCGATCGCCGGCTCCCGGTGAACAATGATCCGGATGACCCCGCTTCCGACTATGATTCGGGGTATCCAACGGTTGAGGACGCTTCGGAATTCGTTGATTCCCAGGATCCCACAACGAGTAAGATCGCTGAGTCCGTCAATCTGAACCTTGCGCAACCAAGCCCCTGGGGAACCTGGAAACTCGCGGCCATGTACAGCGAGGAGAATACCGACCGGCAGTACGACAATCTGGACGGCACGGATGGTTCCTGGGAAACCAAATGGCGGCAGTGGACGGCCAAGATTTCGGATACCCTCGAGGTGGCCCCCGGCCATGGACTGACTCTGGGTGGTGAGATGGCCGAACTCTACGACGGATACGGACGGTGTGCCGGCTGGAAACACGCCTATGACGATCACAGACGGATCCAGACCTGGGCCGCCTTCGGGCAGTACGACTGGGACATCACTGAGAGTCTCAACCTTCGCCTCGGGTTGCGCTACGAAACCCTGAAGGCCTGGGTGAACAACTATTCGAGCAGGGGCACCTATTACATCACCGGCAGAGACCAGTGGATCGAACGGGATTGGGACCAGCTGATCCCCAAGTCCTATCTGACCTGGAAGATGGATAACCTGGCCCCCTGTATGCGGGATACCAGCCTGGCCCTCGGTGTGAGCCGGATATGGCGGGCCCCGGATTATCATGGGGAGCTCAATCCCCAGGGCAGGCCGTCAGGAGCCTGGATCGATCCGGAACACGGCACGGGCTACGATCTGGTGCTCCAGCGCAGGCTCTGTGGGGATATCCAGTTCAAGGTGGACGGTTCCTTTTACGAGATCCGGGATTTTCTCGCCTACAATTCAAAATACGCCAAGTACAGCCCCAGCGTGACACATCCGGTGTCTCCGGGCCAGGAATACAAGGACTGGATGATCAACATGGACAAGGTCTGGCGCAAGGGCGTCGAAGTGAGTCTGCGCGGGCATCTCTGCGATCCCCTGTCCTTCTATCTCGCCTATGCCTATGTGGATTTCGAAAACAGGGGCGATGAACCCGCCGGGGAGACGGCTCTGGATGGCAGGGCCAAGAATCGTTTCAACGCCGGGGTGACGTATGAAGTGTTCCAGGGGACCATGTTGCTGCTTGATTATGCTTTCCAGGATAAGGAAGTCGTTCGGACCGGTAAGGAGACACCGGCGGGAAGCGACCACTGGACCTTCACGGAGACGACAGTGGACCCCCACCATCTGGTGGATTGCGCCGTGGAACAGACTCTTTTTAAAGAATATCACGGTTTGAAGGATGCCAAACTCAAGCTGTATGCCACCAACGTGTTCAACGAGAGCTATGTGAACATCGACGGGTATCCGGCAACGGACAGGACCGTCGGCGTTGCCTTTTCTCTTGGTTTTTGATTTTTTTTTGACAAGGTGGGTATCACAGGACCATACAGCCCGTCAGGACGTAGTTCTCGGTCCTTGCGGGCTGTTTTGTTTGCATGGGGCAGCGATCAGGTTCCCTTGGATAGCATATGGGTCTGCAGCCGTTGGTAACTGGGGAGTTCGGCCTCCTGGAAAGAAGCCCCGATGATGGTCCCGTCGGGTTTGGATTCGAACCGGTGGGATGCGCATTTGATAATGATGGGTTCCTCGGATTGATAAACTTTGAACAGGACCTCAAAAAGGTTGTCCTTATCCTCTGGGTGGATCCTGCATTTGCAATTTTTGGGGATACGGATGCGGATACCTCCCAGAGAAATATCCTGGATTTCTCCGGAATGGTAATAATAATTGCTCTTGTTCTCACCATGGATAACGATGGGAATTTTTTCTTCTTTACGTGGGTACTTTCTCCGCTCACTGGATAGTTTGTCTTTTTTACGCAGGTGGCCCGATAAAATGGTTTCGATCAGGGCTGACAAGGTTATTTTTCGGTCCTTGGCCATGTGTATAAGCGTTTTTTTGGTCCCGTCGCTTGTTCTGAAACATATTTTCGATGTTTTCCGCATGAGATCCTTGTCGAAGAAGGTCCTTGTGTGTTGGTCGGGAAGATCTTGGCGCAGATTTTTGATTGGATCATTACATCCTCCAAGGAAAAAATATGCCATTATGTAATATTTTGATTTTACATATTTTTTTGATTTTTGTTTACATTGTTCCGGTAATTAAAGACGAAAAAGGGTGTTTTTTCCCCTGGTTGTCCGGTAAACAAGGAACCTGGGAGGGGTTGTCAAACCTTCGCGCTTTGGGAGCAAGACCGTGGTCCACCCCCGGGTATCCAGCGACAGGGAACAGCGGCAAAACTCTGCTATCCTTTGGTGTGGATGCTGTGATAGCGGATAACGATTGATCGGGCTGTTCATGGGCCGATCCGGTCCTTTTGCGGAAAATGGATGGCATGATGGTCCGTTTGGGACTATGCCCAAACGGAAATCCGTCCGGGTATTGTTTTGTCCATCCATGATGAGAGAAAGATGCGTATCATTGTCCAAGAAAGGTCTTTGAAGGACATTGCCGAGCCCTATGCAGGCAAGGGGCTCGAGGAATTTCGGTCGAAATGGGATACCGGATCGGGGGCGGCCCTCCATGTCTTTGGCCCCTGTTCTTCGAGTATGGACGTGGCCTGGGAACTGTCGCGGGCCGGAGGTTTCGGCGTATGGGATTCTTTGCTCGCCAGCTCCCAGTGGTCAGGACGGGGACAGATGCGCCGGGAATGGATATCTCCGGAGGGGAATATCTATGCGGCATGGAGATGGCCCCTTCCCCCGGACACGTGGGGTATGCTTGTTCCGCTCGTGGCGGGGGTATTGGTGCATGATTTTTTTGCCCGTCAGGGGATTTTTTTGCGCATCAAATGGCCCAACGATCTGCTCCTGGACGGTCGCAAGATAGGTGGAATTCTCGTCGAGGAACGGAGCGGTGTTCTTGTTGTCGGAATAGGATTGAACCTTGTATGGGCACCGGACCCGGCAAGGATGCGTCGCGAAACGTCCATTGTCGCCGGTACGCTTTCGTCCCGTATCGAGGATTCCGACCACCTGTCCCTCTGGGCGCAGCTTGTCTCCCGGGGGCGTTTCTGGTACGAAAAAACACTTTCCTCGTACACTCCCGCCGGATTTGTTTCATTGCTCGATCCCCTTTTGGCCTTCATGCACCAACATGTCCAGGTCGTGACCGGAGATAGTCGTTACCGCGCTCTGCTGACCGGAGTACAGGACGACGGAGGACTTGTCCTTGTAACCCGGGGACAGAAAAACGTGCTTTATTCGGGGAATATTTTGCCCCTGGATGACCATGACACTCTTTCCATATGATAGGTCTAAGCAATGGGACCGTGTGGACACCACAACCAGGAAACGGAGCCGATATATCAATGACAAAAAATAATTTTGAACACGTTGCGGCCCATCTCAACGGCAAGAAAATCCTCGTAGCCAATAGAGGCATCCCTGCCCGCCGGATCGTTCGTTCCATCCGCGAGGTGTTTGGTGCGGTTCCTATCATGACCGCCACGGATGTCGACAAGACCGCCCCATTTACCTCCTGCGCCCAGGAGCTCTTGTTGTTGGGGGAGAATCCAAGGGCCTACCTCGATGTGGATCTGATCATCGCCAAGGCCAAGGCCAGAAAGATCGTGGCCATCCATCCGGGATGGGGGTTTGCCTCGGAAGACGATAGTTTTCCCCAGAAATGTGCGGATGCGGGCATCGTTTTTATCGGACCTTCCAGGGACGCCATGCGGCTGCTGGGCAACAAGGTGGAGGTCCGCCGGTTGGCCCAGAAACTCGGCATTCCCGTTGTACCCGGCTCCGAAGGGGCTGTGAGTATGGTTGAAGCCCGGGAACTGGCCCAGGGGATGGGGTTCCCGGTCATGCTCAAGGCCGAGGGCGGTGGTGGTGGCCGGGGGATCTATGAGGTTTTCCGTGAAGATCAGCTTGAAGACGCGTTTGCCAAGGCCTCGGCCCTGGCTCAGGCATCCTTTGGCAATCCCAGGTTATACGTCGAACGGCTCTTGACCTCCATCCGGCACATCGAGATCCAGGTCATAGCGGACAAACATGGGAATGTTTTTGCCTTTGATGAACGCGACTGCACGATACAGCGCAACCACCAAAAGCTTGTGGAGATAACCCCCTCTCCCTGGCCGCGGATGACCGAAGATTTACGGGCCCGGCTCAAGTCCTACGCGATCAAGCTGGTCAAGGAGGTGGGCTACCATTCCCTTGCCACGGTCGAATTCCTGGTCGACCAGGATCTCAATCCCTATCTCATCGAGGCCAATACCCGGTTGCAGGTGGAGCATGGGATCACCGAGTGCCGTTACGGTATCGATCTCGTCGAGGAGCAGATCGCTGTGGCCTTTGGGGCGGAGCTGCGCCTCAATGACCAGGATACGCTTCCTTCCAACTCGGTCATGCAGGTCCGGATCAATTGCGAAGACCCGCAGAAAAATTTTTCGCCCAATGTCGGGACGATCACCCGCTATCTATCCCCCGGTGGTCAAGGAGTCCGTGTAGATTCATGTATTTCGGGGGGATATGAATTTCCATCCCAGTACGATTCCGCTGCATCCTTGCTGATAGCCTATGGCAAGACTTGGCCCAAGGTCCTCGGGGTCATGGACCGTGCCCTGACCGAATATATCATCGGGGGGATCAAGACGACCATTCCGTTCCATTCGCGGATCATCCACCATCCGGGGTTTGTCCGTGGGGAATTTGATACCAATTTTGTGGCCAATACCCCCGAACTCATGAGTTATCATTATGAGGAACCCGAAGCCCTGCGGATTTCGCGGTTGGTGGCCGAGATTACCGCCAAGGGATACAACCCCTATGTTAAGCTGGGAGAGTACCGGTACAAGGGGGACAAGTGTTTGGGCAGTTTTAGCCCTGTATTGCCACGCATTGAGACCGAGTATCATGTCTCCCCCTATCCACGCGGAGACCGTGATGCCGTTTTAGATTTTGTTCGTGATTCCGGATACATTCATTTTACGGACACCACGACCAGGGATATAACCCAGTCCAACAGCGGCAACCGGTTCCGGCTTGCCGAGGACCGCCTTGTGGGGCCGTACCTCGACAATTGTGGGTTTTTCTCGCTGGAAAACGGAGGAGGGGCCCATTTCCATGTGGCCATGCTGGCCAACATGACCTATCCCTTTTCCGAGGCCGAAGAGTGGAACCAGTTCGCCCCCAAGACCCTCAAACAGATCCTTATCCGCTCGACCAATGTTCTGGGATACAAGCCCCAGCCCAAGAATCTCATGCGCCGTACCGGTGAGATGATATGTGAGCACTACGACGTGATCCGCTGTTTCGATTTTTTGAACCATATCGAAAACATGCGGCCTTTTGCCGAGGTGGTTCTCGGGTCCGCCAAAAATATCTTTGAACCGGCCATTTCTCTTTCCTGGGCCAGGGGGTTCGATGTTCCCCATTATCTCGGGGTGGTCGAGGAGATCCTACGCATGACCGCTGAGGTGAGCGGCCTGTCCACGGCAAAGGCCCAGAAACGGATCATTCTCGGACTCAAGGACATGGCCGGGGTCTGTCCCCCGCGCTTCATCAGTGAACTCGTGTCCGCCATCCGTAAGTCCTGGCCGGACATGGTCGTGCACTACCATCGTCATTACACGGATGGACTTTTTGTTCCTGCTGTTGGAGCGGCGGCCAAGGCCGGCGCCCATATAGTGGATACGGCTATTGGGGCATCCGTCCGTTGGTACGGGCAGGGAGAGGTTCTGTCCACGGCCGCCTATATTGAAGATGAGCTGGGGCTACGGACGAATCTGAACAAGGAGATGATCCGTTCATGTGGGTTCGTGCTCAAGCAGGTCATGCCATATTACGACAAATACACGGCCCCGTATTTTCAAGGCATCGATTACGATGTGGTCAAACACGGTATGCCCGGCGGGGCGACTTCTTCTTCGCAGGAAGGGGCCATGAAGCAGGGATATATCCATCTGCTTCCCTACATGCTCAAGTTTCTCGAGGGCACCAGGCAGATTGTCCGGTACCACGATGTGACACCTGGTTCCCAGATCACCTGGAACACCGCTTTTCTTGCCGTGACCGGTGCCTTCAAGAACGGAGGAAAGAAGTCCGTCCGCAGATTGTTGAGTGTGCTCGATACGGTGGTCAAAACGCCGGAATCTTCCCTGAGTGAGGACAACAAGCGCCGACGCCTGGATATCTACAAGAATTGCAATGACGCCTTCCGGCATCTTCTGCTTGGCAAGTTCGGACGGCTGCCGCTTGGATTTCCTGATCGGTGGGTTTACGAGAGTGCCTTTGGGGATGATTTTGAGCAGGCCCTGATGGAGCGGACGGAAAATTCCCCCCTGACCACCCTTCCCGATATGGATGTAGGGGCCGAAAGAAGGGCCTTGGCGGAACATCTGGAAAGGGATCCAAGCGAGGAAGAACTTGTCCTGTATCTGAACCATCCAGGGGACGCACTGAAGACATTTGATTTTGTCCGTGAGTTCGGGGACGCCAACCTCCTTCCATTGGATGTCTGGTTCGAGGGGATGGATACGGGACGGGAACTCTATTTCCGTGACTCCCAGGGCAAGCACCATCTTTTAACCCTTCTCGATGTTGCCGAGCCCGATGCGCGGGGCATCTGCGTGGTCCGCTACGCACTTGATTCGGAATTCTTCTCGCATCAGGTCAAGGTCAGCGAGGCGACCGGGGTCGAGGAAGAAGGGTTCGAAGTGGCCGACAAGAATACCCCCTACCATGTGGGTTCACCGAGTAGCGGGGATCTCTGGGTCATGCAGGTCCAGCCCGGGGATATCGTCAAAGCGGGTGAAGAACTTTTCAATATTTCAATCATGAAACAGGAAAAAGCGGTGTTCTCCCAGGTGGCCGCGATGGTCAAAAGGGTCCTCAAGGTCGCCGATTACCAGGAAGACAGAAAGATGGTTCCCGTGCATGAGGGCGAACTCTTGGTCGAATTGATGCCTATCCCCAAGCGGTGTCCGACGTGCAAGCACCCGACCCTCCACGAGGAGGATCGGTTCTGTGCCCACTGTGGGCAGAAGCTCTAACCATAAGCCCAATACCGGCGGCCGGAAGTGATTTTTCCTTCCGGCCTCTATACTTTTTGTGGAATCTACCCCGCCGTGCATGACAAAACGGGATGTTTATCTCCCCCTGCTTGACGCCGTATTTTTTGTTTTTTAACGTTATTGCATTGATATATTTATTTATTTGTACGGGCCAGCGGTTTTAGATGCTCTGGATGTATTTTTGCATCCGGCTAGAGGATAGACAAGAGATGGAGCGGGTAGGGCGATGTAAGATTGTATTGACTGAAGCTCAAAAAAATGACTAGGTTGTGTTACTTTTGTTATTGATATGCCCCGTCTATACGGATGCGGCGTCTGGAGATGGTTTCGACTCTTTAGGAGGAAAAAAGATGGCAAAGACTCAGGAAAAGGTTTCCGAGAATTCAGCGGCTCGGGAAATGGATTCCGGGGCTACAAAGAAGGGCTCAAAAAAAGTACGATCAAAAGCCAACATAGCAAAGATACAAGAACAATTTGTCCTGAACGGGCATGATATCGTCACCATCGGTCCGGACGCAGAACTCCTGGTGGGCGGAAAGAATTACAACACGGCCATTATCAGCACCATAGAGAATATCCGTGCTCCCCAGTTCAGGGCCATTTCCTCCAAGGTTTTCCACGTCGTCCTCGACCAGACCAAGGTCAATGCTGCGGCCGTGAGGGCCATTGTCGACAAGGAGTTCGACCATATCGATTGGGCGGATCAGGAAATCAATAACGATCCGGATTTTCTTCAAAAATTTGTCCGCAAGGTGGCCAAGAAACTCAAGGAACAGTCAGGCAACGATGATGGTTCCACACGGTTGCGCACCTTTGTGAACAATGTTGTCGAGGGATTTGCCACATCCCCCGAAGGGATCGATCAGTTACGGAAGCGTTCCGTCCTCGTTCAGGTGGCCATCCTGTCCGTCGATCTTCCCAAAGAGGTGGATGAGGCGGTCCGTTTGGCCTATCGGAACATCTGCAAAGAGGCCGGACTGGAAAGTGTTCCCGTGGCTGTGAGATCTTCCGCCGCTGGTGAAGATAGCCGGAACAAGGCCTTTGCCGGATTGCAGGATACCTATTTGAATATTGTCGGAGACGCCAATGTTGCCGAAGCCTATCATTGGGACTGTGCCTCCGCCTACAACCTGCGTAGTATGACCTACCGCCGCGAATCCATTCTGGACGCCGTGGCCAAGGCAGAGGAGACCGGTGACGATTCCATTGCCGTCCAGGCCAAGCAGGAATGGTCCATTGAAAACACGTCCCTCTCCGTCTGTATCATGCGCATGATCAACCCGGTTATCTCGGGTACCGCATTCAGCGCGGACACCGCGACCGGTTGCCGGGGGACCGACCGCAAGGACTTGGTGTCCATTGATGCGAGCTATGGACTCGGAGAGGCCGTTGTCAGCGGCATGGTCACCCCGGACAAGTTCTATGTCTTCCAGCGAGAGGATGGGCAGGAAGTGGTGATCCGTTCCATGGGCTGCAAGGACAAAAAGATCGTGTACGATGATTCCGGTGTCGGGACCAAGGTGGTCGACGTCTCCCAAGAGACGGCCTGCCGCTGGTCCCTTTCCCTGGCCCAGGCCGAGATGGTGGCCAAGGGGGTCCGCAGTATCAGCACGGCCTATGACGGAATGATCATGGACTCCGAATTCTGCATCGATAAATGGGACCGTCTCTGGTTTGTCCAGGCCCGCCCAGAGACCCGCTGGAATGCCGAGCTGGAAAAGGATCCCGACAAAATTTTTATGCGCAGGATGGAGGTCAAGCCTGGAGGTCTCAAGACCGCCGATGTTGTGCTCCAGGGGAACGGAGCTTCCCGGGGAGCCGGACAGGGCACGGTCAGATTCCTCCGTTCCGCTCTGGAACTGAACAAAGTGAACAAGGGGGATATTCTGGCCGCCGAGCGGACCGATCCCGACATGGTCCCCGGAATGCGTATCGCTTCGGGGATCATGGCCGATGCCGGGGGTGATACGAGCCATGCGGCCATCACCTCCCGTGAATTGGGCATTCCCGCAGTCATTGGGATCAAGCGCCTGGAAATCCTGCGGACCCTGGACGGCCAGGATGTCACCGTCGACGGTTCCAGGGGATGCGTGTATCGTGGACTGATCCCCATGGAAGAGGTCGGCGGGGTCATCGATGTCGGTCAACTCCCAGAAACCAAGACGAAGATCGGTCTCATTCTGGCCGATGTCGGGCAGTCGTTGTTCCTTTCCCGGTTGCGTAATGTCCCGGATTTCGAGGTGGGTCTGCTCCGGGCCGAATTCATGCTCGGGAATATCGGGGTCCACCCCTTGGCCCTTGAAGCCTATGACAATGGTTCTCTCAATGCCATCGTGGACAAGAAGCTTTCTGAAATGGACAAGGATCTGACCAAGGTCCTCAAGGAACAGCTCGATGCCGGCGTGGTGTCCATCGATTTCAAGCTCAGGAAGTATGTGGGCATCGTTACCGGGCTGGCCCAAGAGATGGAAGAACTCTCCAACTCTTCCGGACTCAAGGGGACGGATGAGGTTTTGGCCATCCATCGTCAGATCCGTGAATTGGACAAGAAGATGGATGATCATCTGGAGATGGCCACCCAGCGT